>NC_022093.1:1500000-1750259 GCF_000446015.1 Thermofilum adornatum | reverse complement strand
CAAGTATCTTGAAAGCTGTCTAGGGTCAATCTTGTATTTATCAAAGAGCTCCCGTATAATTTTCTCGTATTGGAGCGATATGAGACTAGCCTTCTTCTTTTCGGCTAGATATTTCAGAATAGATTCGACACTGCAGTCTAGTCCTAGTTCATTGCATCTCTTCTTTATTCTTTCCCTCGTTATGTCCTCAATACTAGGTGCTTCTTCAAGAGTTTTATGCAAAGAGGCATTATCACATACAATGAAGCCTCGGTTCGAAACGTCTTCAAAATGCATAAAAATAGTTTCAGCATCCATTGCAACAAGCAGGTCTACTGGGTAAGTTAATGATCTAGGATATTCGTCACTCTTTACGCGTAGGTGGATATAGCTGTGTCTCCCAACAATGTTAGAGAAATACTCCCTGTTTGCAAGAAAACCGTATCCCCTTCGTGCCAGTGCCCTGCCAATTATCATCATTGATGTCTCTATTCCTGAACCCTGAGGTCCACCCAAAATCGCGTTTAATTCGGTGAGGGGCACTAGTCTCCACCTGCCTCCTCGCCTACAGAGGTGTCGATCACAACTTCTTTTGCTATAACATGTTCCTGAAAGTGTTTCTCGAGCTCTTCCCTTGTAGTGATGATTTTCCTACAGTTTATACAGTAGAGCCACCCATTCTCTTCGAGGTGTTTGGCTAGGTCCTCGAGGGATACAGGCTTGAAGCTTTCACATGGCGCGGCTCTATCGATAACATCTGTACGATAAACATTGCAGAAACCTATGTAGGGAACATAGACGTGCGGCTTGAAGTACACACAGCCTGTACATCCTAGCCTCTGCATCTTTTCATCCTTCTATTTTCTCGATCTTTATAGCCCCTACGGGGCAAACATCTGCACCGTTTCTAGCACACTCGTAGAGCTCTTCGGGGATCTCTCCAATAGATACACTGCTGTCTGTCTTTACACTGTATTTCTCTATAACTCTATTCTTCCCGTTGTCGGAGCCAAGCTCGAATACTTCTGGGCACGCGGCAGGAGCGGCACCACAAGCTATGCAAGCATTTCTATCAACAATAACACGGTATTTAACCAAGTTTTTTCACCAACATTAGAACAATGTCAACTCAAACTTATAAGTGTTGTTTTTGAAGAATTCTTATTTAAAAAGAGAACCTTACCAATAACTTTGCTTTCGAAATAGTTAAGAGACGGAAAAAGGCCATAATTGTCTTGAATGTTTCCTTATTCATGTACTTTTAGAAATTACTTGCAGGAAGACATTATTTGTGGACAGGTTGATCTTTAAGAAAGTATAGGGTAAGACCTACCAAGAACCATAGCAAGGCCAAGATTCTTCCCTCCGGGTGTAAAAACACGAGGAGTGTCAGCATAAATATGCAGGCGACTGTAGCGAGGATGCCGAGAAGCTTCTCTTGCTTATTTGCTGACAGCTTCACTAGGCTAATCGAGGCGTAGATATATGCAACTATGGCGCCGAAATTATAAAGTGAGGCAATAAGCTCTAGGAGGTGCAAGCTAGTAGAGAAACCATTCACGATTATTAGTCCTGTAGCTATAATGGTGAAAACAGCTATCGAGATATATGGAACCCCTCTTCGACTAATTCTCCTAAAACCTTCTGGTAGAAGTCCCGTCCGGGCCATCGAGTATGCCACTCTACTTACACCTATTACCCCAGAGTTCGCTGAGGCAAGGTTAATCAGGAACCCCATTAAACCTACCCAGAGGGCAAGCCACGTCCCTATGATGGGAACCTTTAGGGCTAGCCCAGCAAATGGGTGAAGCGCTTCATCATTGTTGACTGGGCTTGATGCAATGAAGAATGCTCCTGCAAGAGCCACTAGTAGTGTCAAGGAGACCGTGAGGTATGTCGCTTTTGGAACAGTTTTACTAGCGTTACTTGTTTCCTCTGCAGCCTGGGATATTGCCTCGACACCAACGTATGAAGCCATGGCAATCGTGACTGCGTAGAGGAAGTTCCCCACAGGCACATCTTGACCAATGCTGGGAGGTTTCCATGAAAAGCCATTGAAAAAGAAGTATATGCTTCCGCCGACGCCTAGAACCAAAAACAGCGTTGCCAAGTCGAGCGCCACGAACAGCTTGTTCAGCCTTACAGATTCCCGTATCCCCAATATATTTAGGAAACCTAAAAACCCAACAAAAAGAGCGCTGACAAATGCATAGTATGGGTTGACGAGTAGCAAGCCAAAGCAAGAGTGGCTTTGAGGAGGTATCCAAGGTAGCCAACTGAGGCCAACACAAAGAGGGCAATATCAATTGTATAGTCGAGCATCAGCCCCCACCCAGCAATAAAACCATGCATGGGTCCAAGCGCCCTCTGAGCGTAGAACTGTGCACCACCGGCATAGGGATAACGTCCAGAAAGCTTTGCATAGACACTTCCAACAAGGACGTAGACTATACCAGCAATGATGAGGGCCAGAGGTGTGGCTCCTCCAGCATAAAGAGCTACAAGTCCAAGCGTAATATATATGTCCGCTCCCACGTCAGCATAGCCTATACTGAATGCTCCAAATAGGCTCACTTCTCTTCTGAGGTCGCCCTGGGGAACATTCTCTTCTTCCTGCATACAGATTCCTTAGCATCCTGTCAGTCTAAAAGGAAAAACAAATGAGACTTTAAATATATTTCTTGAAATATTGTTTTCTTCCACAGTTTTCCCTTAAAACATCCATAACGAAGGGGTTCAAAACCTCAAAATTTTTTAACAAGCTTAATATGATAAGCGCGCGCTAAATTAGTTTTTAGCATGACCTGGGCTTACCAAGCATGTTCAGAGCTATGGGGGCTAGAGGCCGAGAGATTTTTCTATTTCCTTTTTAAATTCTTCCATTGTCGCCTCTCTTTTGCATTCCTCGCATAGCCACAGGCTTTCCCGTTGCTCCTTGCTTACACCCTTCTCTGCAAGCTTCCTCTCCAGTCTTATAATCATCTTTTCTGGACCTATCTCTTTTCCACACTTCCTGCATCTAGCAACGTTGCTTGTGGCGATCTCAATTGTCTTCCCGGAATAGAGTAGTGAGGGATTTGTAGCTTTTTCGATGGTGAGGGCTTTTTCGGGGCAAATCTTTACACAGGCGTTGCATCCTATACAGCTGGAATGATTGAAGAGTAGCCTATAGTTGCCGTCACGTGTGAGTGTCAGGGAATTGCTTGGACAAGCCTTTACGCATGCACCGCAAAGGGTGCAGAGATTCTCGTCTGCTTTTACGCGGAAAAGCTCTAAGCGTGCAAGAGGGGTCCACTCGTCCCTGTCAACGGCTAGCGGGGCGGCTAGTTCGGTTATCTTGTTGCTGTATACGGGTCTTCCCAGCGGCTTCGGCCTTATTATTTCCTCTGCCTCACTGATAAGTGCGAGGTAGTCTTCGACAGCCCTCCTTTTTGGACACTTATCCCTTTTCTCGCTGGGGCAGAAGAAGGTCACATCGAAGCCCAGTTGTCGGGCAAAAAGGTATTCATGTATTCTAAGCGTAGCTATGCAGGGCAACTCGAGAATAGCACCCCTAAGTTCCTCTTTCTCATATACCCCTGCCCTGTTCAATGGACAGGTGACTATGAGCTTTTCAACGCCGCTTTTCTTGAGCTCGTAGAGGAGGCGCTTTACAGCTTCAGGTGAATGCGTGGGAGTATAGAGGAGTCCTGTGGGGCAGTAAGACGTGCATAGACCACACTCGGTACACTTCCTTTCTGAGGCTTTAGGCGGCTTTCCCTCCAACGCGGAGTACGGGCAACTAGCCAGACAAAGGTCGCAGGACCCCAGAGAGGAACACTTTTCATCCAGAACATCCGGGATAGAGGTATACACGAAGAAGACTCCCAGCCCACCCCTTAGCAGGTCCCGTCTAGAAACAATCTTTCCAGCGTCTGATACCACCACTGGAACATATGTGCCCAACGCCTCGAGGTAGGCTCTATATGCCTCAACAAGACTGTCGGCTCCTATACCAGCCTTGTCTGGGTCACGTTCATCAATATAGACGACACGGTGCCACCTAGCCCCAGCCTTACGTAGATACTCGAGAAGCCTAGGCCACTCAGAAGCCCACCTACCCACGACAATTACTCCGTCGTGTTCGTCGGCTGAGCGTGCCAGCTCATCGCCTGGTAGCGGCTCCTGGGCATTTACAACCTCGATATCTGTCATAAAAGAAACATGTTTTAGCATCAATATATGTGTTTATACTCCCTCCCAATGAACCAAGCTTTTTATCAACCTTTTTAAAAAGAAAATCCATGTGGACAAGTACAGGTTCGTTGTACATGAACACAATGCACGTCGGGCCGGGCTACACTACGACCTCCGCCTCGAAATGGACGGCGTGCTGAAGGACTGGGCCTTTAGGAAGCCCCTGCCGCTCGAGCCAGGGGTCAAGCGGTATGGTGTCCAGCAGGAGGACCATGACCTTTACTGGCTGGACTTTGAGGGCGAGATAGAAGAGGGCTACGGGGCTGGAACAATGAAGATATGGGATAAGGGCGAGTACGAGGTTCTTGAACGAACACCTGACAAGATGGTTCTAATGTTCCATGGGTCAAAGCTTAAGGGAAAATATGTGATGCTTAGATTTAAGGATGGGTGGCTCTTTTTCAAGGTCTAATTCAACTTGTACTGCTGTGCAACGCGTGCCTACTTGTTATAATTGTTAACCACTGTTTTTTTAGACATGTTTCAAAGAGAATGTTCAAGGATCTGCTTTGGCAACTACGCCTCAATTGCTTTTTGAAGAGGCGAGGAGAGAAGGCAGGAAAAAGCTACTGGAACACGAGGCGCTAATGCTCTGTGAACACTATGGGTTGCCGGTGCCAAGGTACGGTGTAGCAACAAATAGTAAAGAGGCTGTAGAGGTGGCAACGAAGATAGGTTTCCCCGTAGTAATGAAGGTCATTAGCCCAGATATTGTCCACAAGTCTGATGTCGGGGGCGTCGCTTTAGACGTGAAAACTCCTGATGAGGCACGTGAAAAATACATTACTATTACACGTAGCGTCATGCTGAGGGCTCCTAATGCAAGAGTCACCGGCATCCTTGTAGAAGAAATGCTCCCGAGAGGTCTCGAAATGATTGTGGGCGCCTCGAGAGACCCGTTTTTTGGCCCAATAGTGATGATTGGTGTAGGAGGCATTTTCGTAGAAGTCTTAAAAGACGTTAGTTTCCGGGTGGCGCCGCTCACTCCTCCCGATGCCTACGATATGCTCAGAGACCTTAAGGGATATGTCCTCTTTGGGGGCTTTAGGGGGATGGGTCCCCTAGATGAGGAGGCAGTTGTCGACGTTTTAATGAAGGTCTCGGAGATGATTACTCAACTTGATGAAGTTGCAGAGATAGACATCAATCCTCTATTAGTATATGAGAGGGGGAGAGGAGCAAAAGTTGCAGATGTAAGGTTTATTCTTGGTGATACACGTGGAGAGTGAGCTTTACAGGTTATTTTATCCTAGGGGAATAGCGATAGTAGGCGCATCCAAGAATCCATCAAAGATTGGACACATTGTTCTTAAGAACATCTTGGATGGCGGCTATAAGGGAAGGGTTTACCCGGTGAATCCGACGGCTGAAAGCGTACTGGGCTTGCCATGCTATCCTAGCGTTTCAAGCATTAATGGAGAGGTAGACGTTGTTATAGTCTCGGTTCCCGCCGACAAGACAATAGAGGTAGCCGAGGACGCTGGCCGAGCCGGTGCGCAGTTCCTGGTGGTCCTAAGTTCTGGCTTCAAGGAGGTGGGCAACAAAGAGCTAGAGGAGAGACTCGTCCAAGTGGCTAGGAAAAATGGTATGAGGGTTCTTGGTCCAAACATCTTTGGATACGTCTACACGCCGGCAAAACTCAACGCGTCCTTTGGTCCGCCAAACCTTCTGCCGGGCAATATTGCCTTTATAACTCAGAGCGGAGCCCTAGGCATAGCCTTGATGGGCTACTCAATTGTCGAGGAGATAGGAGTCTCAAGCGTCGTAAGTGTAGGTAACAAGGCGGATATAGACGACGCTGATCTCTTGTCTTTCTTTTTAAATGACCCAAACACTCAGGCCGTCATAATGTATATAGAGGGAATCAGCGACGGCAGAAAATTCCTAGACATTGCAAGCGAATTCTCAGCCAGGAAGCCCATAATAACTATCAAGGCAGGCAGAACAGAGTTTGGAGCAAAAGCAGCGGCTAGCCATACAGGGTCACTTTCAAGCGGGCCAATATTGTGGGAAGGAGTCCTAAGACAGGTAGGTGCACTACAAGTCAAAGATGTACAGACCGCTTTTGATTATGCTAGGATTTTTGAGCGAAACATTAAGCTGCCTGGTCCAAATGTATTAGTCATTACGAACGGTGGGGGAGCAGGTGTACAAGCCACAGATACCTTGGCTGAAAGGGGCATTCGCTTGAACGAACCCCCCAAGGATTACGTAGACTACCTAAGAACATTCCTGCCGCCCTTTGCGTCGACGAGGAACCCAGTAGATATAACTGGAGGTGCGAGCGATGAATACTACTACCTTGCACTCCGTAAGGCTCTGGAGCATGAAGAGATACACTCAATCCTTGTATTATACTGTCAAACTATGACCACAAACCCGATGAAGACGGCTGAGGCAATAATCAAAGCTGTTCAAGAGACAGACATAAAGAAGCCTGTTGTAGCCGGCTTTGTAGGTGGACCCGAGTCAAAGGAAGCCATAAGCTATCTATATAGAGCAGGTATACCTGCATACCCAACGCCTGAACGCGCAGCTGAAGCTCTTTCAGCAATCTATCTCTACAGCAAGAGGAGAAGCGTGGTAGAAGCGCGCCTAGCCTATCTAAAGACGCTATATGGGAAGTCTCAAAGACTTGTCGAGACAAGGATAATAGGAGAAAAATAAAATTTTTTTAAAGTAAAGCCATTACGGCCGCCATCGTGAAGGCAACAGTGAGGGCCCTAAAGATCGACGTGATGCCGATGTTTCTATATTCCTTGTAGAGATAGCTCGCGACAAACGCGTGTAGCATTTCAACACTCATGAAGGCATAGTATAGACCGTATGCGTTCATGCCGAGGAAGGACTTAACTGTGTCAAGGTTCTCTAGAGAAATTAGCCCTGCCGCGACATATTGCTTCAATATACCTTCGGCTACAAGTGGCTGGGCTACTAGTCCAACCCACCATGCAAATGGGAGGACTCTCAACATGTACTCGAGTATAATTGTTATGCCGAGCTGTAGCCACCATTTTTTAACTGGGATCTTGTCTTGGATGAGTTCTCTAAGGTAGAACTCGTCGACAAATATGGGTAGCAGGCAAAGAGCAAACAAGTAGAACATAAATGCGAACCTAGTGGGTGTCATAGCATAATTGGCTACGACACCTGTCAGCGAAATATTATACATGATATATACTGTCAGCCAAGCAATGAGCACCGTTACTAGACCAGGTATCCAGTTCTTCTTTAGTTTTTGAACTGCATCACCAAGAATCTCTCTCTTGATGGCCACGAGGACTATGATTATGGGTAAAAGGGCTAGTGCAAGGAATAGGAAGTAGAAGATGGTATACTGCGCTCCTGAGAACCTTGCAAACTGGTATACTCGCCAGCCCCAGTCAACTATCAATGGGAAAGTATAGAACGAGGCAAGAATGTACAGAATTGACAAGACAATGATGAGAACTATAGCAAATGTTCTGCGGATGCTCGATTTTGATTCAACCTGGACAATTTTCCCTTTGGATCTATAGTACCTTGTGACTAGGTAAGCAACACATAGAACCGCTATTATCGAAAGGAAACTAGCAGAGCCAGAGAGCGAGCCCAGTACAGAGGGATCCAAGTAATAGGTCGCTTTCCCCTTTCCAAAACAGAGTAGGACCCATTCAACTGTCTCCTCTATAGCCTTTTTGGTAAAAACGATGGTGTAGTGGTCGGCTCCGGGAACAATCACAAGTTTCCTGCCGGTACCTGCACTTGGAGAACCAAAGACTTCAGAGGGCTTTCCAGAGGAACTCGTTGCATAGTTAAAGAGCAACTCGGCAAAGGACGGCGGAGTAATAATGTCATTTTCACCCACGATTATAAGGAGGTTGTTTGGTCTCGTTGTGTTTACAGTGCTAATTTCCCATGCATAATACGGTCCAATCATCACTACGGGGTTTATGTTTGGAGCAAGGATTCCAAGTCTTAACGCCGCCCTAGAGCCCATCGAGTACCCTATGACACCTATATGTTGTTTGTCAACGTCTGCCCTGCTCTGCAGGTAAGTTAGGGAAGCGTAGAGGTCGTTTGAGATGTTTGGCGCCGCTATTGGGTCGCCGATATAGTTTACCCCGCCCTCGCTACCGTCGTGTCCCCTATAGTTCAGTGATAAAACTAGGATGCCGTTTCTTGCAAGCTCCGTGGAAATAGCATTCATTGTATCTGATGAGGCACCTAGCCCGTGGACAACAATGACTGCTGGTAGCTTCCCTTGAGCATTAGAAGGCTTATAGATCACTGCCCTAAGTTTGGCTCCGTCGAGACCCGTTATCCAGACTTCTTCTGTCTGGACGCCTTGGTAGAGTAGTGTCTTAGCGGTGAAAGAGCCCGATAAGGCTAGCAGGGCTGAGAGGACGAGAAGTATTACTGCGGCTAACAGCTTTTTGTCTAGTTTAGGTTTTTCTTTGCTCATCAGTTTAAGTTATTTGGGATAACATTTTTATTTGCTTTGTAATATAGGTTAACCAACATGCTTTTATTTATCTTAAAAGGCTAGATATTGATCGACAAATGATAAAAAAGAAACAATTCACAGCACCATTTTTCATGCTACTGTTTTTCCTGGCTTTTACTATGCCTGTGCTCCAGGCTTCCTCGAGCGACAGTTATCACCCATACGGCTACTTCGTGCACCCCTATCCAAACGTCTCGCTTAGACCAGGCGACATCGTAATTGGTCATTACCCTGGACAGGAATATACCATAGTGGGCTACTGGTCCCATGCGGGCATTTTATACAAATATGATCCAACAATTGGCGACTGGCTGGTTGTAGAGGCACTATTCGAGGGTGTAAGAATAAACACTCTAAGCGAATTCATGTCCCGTTATAGTGCTGTCATAATTCTGAGGGTCAAAGGCGTGACAGACTCACAAGCCCTAAGTGCCGCCAACTGGGCGTACTCCAAGCTTGGCTATACATACGACTATAACGGATACTACAAACAAGTATATGGCCCATCCTATTACTGCTCTGAGCTTGTCTGGGCGGCATACAAGGCTACGACAGGCGTCGATATCGACGCGTACTACTGGTTGCCGCAAAACTGGTACGGCGTTCTTCCAGGAGAAATAGTGGCTGATTCAGATGTATACACCCTCTGGCTAAGCGACCTGGGCTTCTAATTTTTTCTATTTCTATCTAGGTAACAATGTTAACCTCTCCGCTTTTAGGCAAGTGTTGAAATTTCCTATTTGGTGACACTAACGCCCCAAAACGGTAGAATAGGCGTTGTAGGAGCCTATAGCACAAAGTATGAGGCCAGGAGTCAAAAGGAGACACACGAAATGATACGTGAAGCTGTCGAGGGAGCCCTGAAAAGCGTTGAGAAGGGGATTTCTCCGCAGGAAATAGACCTAATCATAGTCTCCAACTACAGTGACTCCTTCGGGGGCTTACTGCATACAGCCCCCCTTGTAGCAAGCTACATTGGGAACCTAAACGCTACGGGCTTCAGGGTTGAAAATGCCTGTGCAGCTGGTACAACAGCTGTTTATCTTGCACACAAGCTTCTCAGTGCTGGCTTCTTTAAAAACGCCCTGATTGTTGGCTTTGAAAAAATGAGCACTGTGGGGACGTCTGCAAAGTCGAATGAGATCTTGATGCGTACAAGTGCGCCAGAAGAGTACAAAGTGGGGGCTCCATTTCTAAGCCTCTATGCTTTAATAGCTAGAGAATACATGAACCGCTACGGGGCAAAGGAAGAGGACCTAGCCTTGGTCGCCGTAAAGAACCATGAAAACGCTACAAGAAACCCGCTCGCCCAGTTTCAGAAGAAGATCACAGTTGAAGACGTCTTGAAGTCTCCATACATATCACCGCCCCTAAAACTATTTGATGCCTCGCCACTCTCCGATGGGGCCGTAGCCCTTCTCATGAGCTCGGAGCCTAAAAAGTATACTGATACACCCGTCTACATCAGCGGCATAGCTATGAAGCATGATTATTCAGGGGTCTACCAAAGAAAAGACATGTCAGCTATCGAGGCGGCCAGGCAAGCCGCCCAAGAAGCTTACAAGATGAGTGGATATGGCCCAGAAAAGATAGACCTTTTCGAAGTCCACGACGCCTTTACAATCGCTGAGATAATTCTCTACGAGATGCTTGGGCTTGCACAGAGAGGCGAAGGCTACAAGCTGATTAGGGACGGGGTAACAGCATTCACAGGATCTAAGCCAGTAAACCCAAGTGGTGGGTTGAAGGCTAAGGGACACCCCATTGGTGCAACGGGTGTAGGCATGGTCGCAGAGGTATACTGGCAGCTAAGGGGTGAGGCCGGGGCCAGGCAAGTGAAAGATGCAGAAAGAGGCTTAGTTGAGAATCATGGTGGGACTGGGGCAACTTCAGTAGTTATCGTTTTTGAGAGGTGAAGGGAATGGCGTGGAAAGTAAGAATATTTACCGAATTGCTGACCCCTGTAGAGCCCTACAAGTCTACGTACATCGTCGCCATAGTTGAGAATGGAAATGGAGAAAAAAGAATCGCGAGAATACCTCAAAAATACATGGGGCTTGTAAAGGAGGGAGCTGAAGGAGAACTCACAGAAGAATTGACAGTCTTCGGCAAAATCCCAGTATTTATCCCGCGTGTCGATCAGCCAAGAAAAGTCGTCCTTGTTACCGGGGGAAGCAGAGGCATAGGAGCGGCAATATCACTAGAGTTTGCTCGGCACGGTTACAACGTCGTCATTGCGGATATAGTGAGAGATCAGGAAGCAGAAAAAACTCTCGAAGCTATAAAGAACCTAGGTGTAGAGGCATACTTCGTAGAGATGGACGTCAGCAAGAGTGAGAGTGTTTCTAAGGGCATATCAGAGGCTTTACGGCTGGCCGGCCGGATCGATGTATTGGTAAACAATGCTGGCATAACACGTGACACTTATCTAGAGAGAATGAAGGACGAAGACTGGGACAGCGTATTAAATGTGAATCTAAAGGGAGCTTTCCTATGCTCAAAAGCTGTTTTCCCAATAATGAAAAGGAACGGCGGGGGAGTAATCATCAATATTTCGTCAATTGTAGGATTGCTTGGAAACATTGCCCAGGCAAATTATGCGGCTTCTAAGGCGGGACTCATAGGTCTCACTAAGACGCTTGCAAAGGAGCTTGCCCCCTACGGTATCAGAGTCGTAGCTATAGCTCCAGGATTCGCCAAGACTAGGATGGCTCTCGCAGTGCCTTCACCGATCCTCCAAGAATACTTAAGGAGGATTCCAATAGCGAGACTCGTCGAGCCGGAAGAAATTGCTAAATTGGCATACCACGTGGTGGAAAACGAGGCACTCACAGGAATAGTGATACCCATAGACCTAGGAACCACTATTGCATCTCCACTGGCTTAGAGAAAAAATAAAAAAATTATTTAAGTGTAGTTTTTCTCCCAATCTTTCTTAACCATTGACACAAATTCTACAACGGGACCTAGCACCTTGTATTCAGCTTTCCTAAGCGACTTAATTATACTCACACGAGAAACGCCTAGCATTCTTGATAGTTCAACGCTATCAACCCCCTTCGGCCACGAATAATATCCCTTAGACAAAGCCAGCTTTAACATGTTCAGCTGATTGGGGGTCAGCTTGTTCAGTTGCGAAACCAATTTAAGTATAGATAGATAGTTTGCAGAAACAGTTACAAAGTCCTCCTCCTTTACCTCTGTCAAGTAGTATTTCTTTACATGGTCTCTTTCCCTGATCAAAGACAGAAAATCGTAGAACTGTTTCTTACTTATGAAGCCTAGGGTCCACCTCTCAACGCCGCTTCTCGCAATCCACGGAGAAACAAACATTGCACCAAGATTTACACTAGCCTCCATTGTATGTGTCTTTTTAATGTTCATGAGTATTCTCCATGCATCGTCAGACTTCCCAAGTACTTTACAGTTCTTTACTTCGGGAATTGTTTGCGCGACTTCTAGAATGTCCTTAAGCTTGTCCTGCTCGGAACTCTTAATTGTTAAAAAGATCTGCTCTACTCCCCTTGAAAGTTCAGATACATTTACTGATAGAACTGTTGTTGTAACGCCTTCTCTTTTCTCGGTCAATTTAACAACGGGGCAATCATATTGCTCAATGTCGAACACTCCAATGTACATCATTATCCATGCAAAATATTACGAAAACAACTATTTAAATTTTCTGTAGTGTGTTTTTATAATGTAGCCTACTGTCGTAAAAACTATAGAAAAAGAGATACCTTTTAATCGTTGAGAAGGAAATATCCTTGTAGCAACGATAAGAATGGCACCCCGGTCATTAATATTATGTCAAAGGTTAACAATGTTAACCTAAAATGTATAACACGATTTCACCTATTAACATGCATTATATGTCTCTGGAGAGAATCTATACGTGTGGAAAATGGGTCAACAACTGGATAGCTCGTAGAGCAGATATAAGTGGTAATTGGATAGCACTCAAGGACGACCTAACGATACCCTTACGTACGGTGTCCTTTGCACAGCTAAACGAGATGTCCAACAAGATTGCTAATTTTCTTCGGGAAAATTTCGGAATAAGCAAGGGAGATTATGTAGCTATTCTTTCGTGGAGCCGCATAGAGTTTGTTGCCACGCTTCTTGCATGTTTCAAGATTGGCTGTGTCCTAGCTCCTATAAACACGAGGTACACTTCACGTGAAATTCAAGAGTTTGTTGATAAAGTCAATCCAAAAGTTCTCCTATATGAAAAAGAATTTTCAGAAACCGTCTCTAACATAGAGACGAAGAAAGTGTGCTATGACTGTCCAAACGAGTTTAATTATGAGAAATACTCTTCCAATGATGTCTCGACGGCGTGTTGCCTCGAAGACCCCGCCCTAATACTACAAACTGGTGGAACAACTGGAAAGCCAAAATTTACAATAGTAAGTCACAGGATGATTCTCTGGAACGCCTTGAACACTGTTAGGGACTTGGTTATACCTGGCGACGTCACAATCAACACGTTACCTCTCTTCCACATTGGTGCCTTCACATATCTAATCCCTCTATTAATGTTTGGAGGGACAAGTATTCTAATGCGAAGATGGAATGTTGATAGGTTTATTGACCTCGTAGAAGAGGAGAGACCAACATTTCTCTTCCTGGTTCCGACGCAACTTAGGATGTTGCTTGCTTCGCCCCGTTTCAAGGACGCAGACTTTTCATCCGTTAGGTGGTTTACAAGCGGCGGGGGAGCGTTAACGCCAGACATCATCGAGAAAATATTTGAGAAGGGTGTTGTCCAGAAACAAGGTTTTGGGATGACCGAGATGGGTCCAGGTATTTTTGCTCTCGATCCATGGGACGCTAAGAGGAAAATGGGGTCGATTGGGAAACCGAACCTATTGATAGAGGCCAGGGTTGTTCTTCCAGATGGAAGTGAGGCTCCCAGAGGTGTTGAGGGCGAGCTGTACCTAAGGGGTCCAAGCGTGTTTTCAGGATACCTGAAAAACGAGGAAGAGATGAAGTCTATTATAAAGGATGGATGGCTGGCTACGGGAGACGTTGCTAGGGTAGATGAGGAAGGCTATTTCTGGATAGCTGGGAGAATTAAGAACATCATTAGGAGTGGTGAAGAGAGCGTGTATCCAGAAGAAATTGAGAGGCTTTTGATTATGCATCCAAAGATTAAGGATGCAGTGGTTATAGGAGTCCCTGACCCCAAGTGGGGGGAGGTTCCAAAGGCATTGATTGTACTTAAGGAGGGAGAAAAGATAACGAAAGAAGAAGTCATAGATTTCTTGAAAGACAAGCTCGCGAAATACAAAATACCAAAGTATGTAGAAGTTGTTCCCCAACTTGTCTACACGGAGACTGGGAAGGTGGCTCGCCAGCCTCTTAAAATCCTTTATGGAAAACCTGAAGACAAGTTAGAGGTGTAGGATCCATGGCGTATTTCACTACAACGGACGGTATAAAGATCTATTACGAGGTCGAAGGTGAAGGGGAAAAGACGGTAGTGCTACTCAATGGCATAACGATGAATACTGTAGGATGGAGGCTTCAAGCAGAATATCTGAGGAACCTAGGCTATAAGGTAGTTCTACATGATATGCGTGGTCAGGGACAAAGTGATAAGCCGAGGACAGGTTATAGTATTGATAGACATGTTTCTGACTTGAAGGAACTGTTAGATTACTTGGGCATTAACACTTTTACGCTTGCAGGCATCTCTTATGGCGGAAAAGTAGCATTGGCTACTGCGCTAGCCTTCTCCGAGCAAGTCGAAAAACTCGTAATTCTAAATTCGTCGCACACCGTAGACAAGGCCTTGAGACTGCGTGCCGACAGGTGGATTTTGGCGGCACGGCTTAAGTCAGGTAGATTCCTGTGGCAAGTAATGATTCCGGACATATTCTCAGACGAGTTCATCAATAACAGTTTCTCCTTTATTTCTTCTTTGGCACCTAACTTCGAGCTTGTAGACATGGTAGCATTCGAAGAGATGATTAAAGCTTTTCTTAGGCTCGATCTGAGGGGAAAGCTCTCCAAACTAACAATGCCAACTCTTGTTGTTGCCAGCACTCATGACAGATTCTTCCCGCCTAGATACTCCAAGTTGATAGTTGAGGAGCTTCCCAATGGAAAATATGCTGAAGTTGAAAGTGGGCATGTCTCTATTTGGGAAAAACCGGGCGAAATTAATGTACTGGTGTCGAATTTTCTTAAGGGAGAGGTGAAATAAAAATGTCGCAGGGATTAGAGCACAGGTATGCAAAATCAAAAGACGGTATAAAGATACACTATGTTGCTGAAGGAAATGGAACACCAATAATCTTCGTACACGGCTTGGGCGAAAGCCATCTTACATGGAAACCCCAGTTAGAGTTCTTCCCAGCTAGGGGGTACAGGGTATTAGCACTAGACCTTCGCGGGCACGGCGAAAGCCAGATTCCCCCAAAAAGGATATCAATGGAGGATTTTGCTAGAGACGTAGAAAGCGTCCTCGAAGCCGAAAAGATAGAGAAAGCGCTCATGGTAGGCTACTCAATGGGCGGCCTAGTCCTGCTAGAGCTTTACCGCTTGTATCTACAAAGATTTGAGAAGATTGTCCTCGAAGCCATTGCACCTGAATACCCACCAGCAATGACAGAAGTTCTTGAAAACATGTCTATGCATGAAATAGCCAGCCAAGTAGCTGAGTTCGCTGTGTCGCCATACGCATCTACCGAATTAAAACGAGAAATCTATGAGATAATCTCACGAACTGATAAACGTGTCTACATACAGAGCGCTGAAGCTGCGACAGAAAAAAGCTACAGAGACATAATCAGATCACTTAGGAACCCTGTTCTCTTCATTTCTGGAGAGCTAGACTACATATCCCCACCAGAGGTCGTCGAAGAAATGCACGCCATGGTGCCTACCTCAAAGGCGCACATAATGAAAGGCGTAGGACACATGCCCCACAGGGAAAGACCCGAAGAATACAACCAATTATTGCTAGAATTTTTCAGGGGCATCTAACATGTCAGGCATAATTCTACGCACAGAAAATCTCACAAAGAGCTTCGGTGGACTCGTAGCTGTCAGCAATGTTAACCTGAAGGTGGCGCAGGGCACGGTTCATGCTATAATAGGTCCCAACGGTGCTGGGAAAACAACGCTATTTAACTTGATTACTGGAGTCCTCAAACCTACAAGTGGTAAAGTGTATTTTGAGGACAGAGATATAACTGGTAAACCCCCTCACTACATTAGCTCCCTGGGTCTAACAAGGTCTTTCCAAATATATTCGATTTTCCCAAACCTTACTGTTCTCGAAAACATAAGGCTTGCTGTCCAAGCAAAATGGAAAAACGTGAGATGGGACTTCATTCATCCAACAAGCCATTACAAAGATGTTGTCTGGGAAGCCATGCGGATTGCCTCCATAACTGGCCTCTACGGCAAGACAAACATTTTGGCAAGTAGCCTCACCCCAGGCGACAAACGGAAACTAGAAATCGCTATTGCCCTTGCTGGAAACCCAAAGCTCATAGCATTAGATGAGCCCACGGCCGGCGTATCTCTAGAGGAGGTAGCACCAATTGTACGTCTCATTAAAAAGCTGAGAGACGAAATGAAGAAAACAGTTGTAGTGATCGAGCACAAAATAGATGTTGTTCTCGAAGTAGCAGACAAAGTCAGCGTAATGAATCAGGGAAGTATTCTCGCGGAAGGGTCTCCCAAAGAGATAGTTGAGAATAGGGAGGTTCAGAAAATCTACCTGGGTGAATGATGTGGCGTCTCCAATTCTGAAAGTAAAGGATCTTCATGCATATATAGGCGGCTTCCATATACTTCAAGGAGTAAACTTCGAAGCGGAAGAATACAAGCTCACGGCCATTCTAGGTAGAAATGGCGTGGGAAAAACAACAACTCTAAAAACAATAATGGGAATATATAAGGCAGCTAGGGGAGAAGTGTTTTTCAAAGGAGAGAACATCACTAATTTCCCAACGCATAGCATAGTCAAGAGGGGAATAAGTTTTGTCCCAGCAGAGAAAAATGTATTTGCAAACCTTACCGTCATTGAGAACCTTAAGCTAGCCTATAATGGCCCAAAGGAAAAATTCGACGACAAGCTTGAAATGGTAATGAATCTTTTCCCAGAGCTTAAACGGTTCTCTGGCCTCCTAGCAGGAGAACTTAGCGGCGGTCAGCAAAGAATGCTTGCACTTGCATGTGGACTGGTAAGGGAGCATGATCTTCTCATACTAGATGAGCCATCTGAGGGTCTAAGCCCAGCTTATGTTAAAAACTTCTACAGGCAGCTGAGGCACTACATGCTTGAAAATAAGAAGACAATACTATTGATTGAACAGAACTTTGCTTACGCCCGCGAAATAACAGATTACATTTACCTGATGGATAAAGGTGTTGTGGTGACAGGTTTTCCCTCGGAAAAAATAGAAGAAAACAATCATGTAATAAGGAGAATCCTGGGTGTAAGCTTATAGGTGGTGGATATGGTTTCACCTGAATTGATTCTAAGCGCAGTTATAGACGGGTTGACTTATTCATCAATGATCTACCTTGCAGCCATAGGACTTGTGATTATTTTTGGCTTAATGGATGTCTTTAACCTAGCACAGGGCGCCTTTTTTGGACTAGGAGCATATCTCTTTGTGACGTTTTATTACATGACGAATAACTTCCTGTTGAGCCTATTGTTAACTTTTCTTATAGGGATAGTCCTTGGTCTTCTAACCGAGAGAGCAATAATACGGCCGGTATACGGGAATCCATTAGCACAATTACTACTTACCATGGGACTAATGACTCTATTGTATACCTTTATGCAACTAATATGGCCAACAGGGCTCGTATTTCCGGAGACTCAAAACTTCTTGTTGTCAGGATATATACAGCTAGCAGATGTCAGGATAAGGATCTATAAGTTTGTTCTTATAGCGATTGGATTTGTCCTATTCGGCACCATGAGTACACTTCTTTCAAAAACCATGATTGGTATAAAGCTTAGGGCGGGGACAGAGAACCGAGAGCTCGCTACAGTCTTCGGTGTAGATATCTCGATGCTCTTCACGTCTGCATTTACATTTGGCGTCGCCCTGGCACTACTGGGTGGCGCACTAGTTGCTCCACTGACGCATGCAACCATAGAGCTCCCTGTCCACTTTTCACTTCTAGCATTCGCTATCCCCGTGGTAGGAGGCATGAAAAGTTATTCGGGAGCCTTCTATGCGAGTCTACTGATAGGATTTGTCGACAGGCTTGTAGCCTACTTTATACCCCAACTGGGCTTTGCGATAGATCTCATAGTCATGATAGTTGTCCTAGTGGTTAAACCAGAAGGATTATTCAAGAGGTGAGAAAATGGAGAAACTAAGGAACTACTTGTTGCCTAATAGGTTTCTTGGATACTTGTCCTTAACAATACTCCTTGCCATTCCATGGCTAGACAGGTCACTGGCTACAGGCATTCCCCTGACATTTGTATGGGCTCTACTTGCACTAAGCTACAACATAGTTTTGGGTTTCGCGGGAATCCCAAGCTTCGGGCACGCAGTTCCATTCGGTGTTGCTGCCTTTATTACGGCGGTGCTTCTCAAGCAGGGTGTCCCGTTCCTTCTATCTCTTATTCCCGCCGCACTTATTTCGGGAGCTGTTTATGTCGGCATGGGTCTTCCCGGCTACCGTGTTAGGGGACTGTACTATGGTATCTTAACGCTTGCTATTTCGGAAGCCATTAGAGCTACTATTGAGTACTCTGCCCAAACCACTGTTGCTGTGACGGTAGGTACGATACCTGAGATGGCTTCACTTGAAGGGCTGTACCTCTACCTCGCCCTCTTCACAATATTTCTTGCTCTATCACTTGTGACCGGGATGATAGACATCATTAGCACAAAGCGGAAACGCCAGAAAGTTCTCAAAACACTGATTGTCTTATTGCTCTTTATCTTCTTAGGTTATAGTGGGTACGTAATCTTTAGCTCCTCGGCAACATTCCTCCATGAAGTAGGTTCAGGTCTTCCTTATGTAAGAATCCTGCGATTTGTATATCCTCTTAACGTGTACCTAGTCTCTCTCCTTAGCCTCTACATATCATATCTGTTGATTAAGAGAATCATCACATCCCCTCTGGGAAGCACATTTATAGCAATAAGGGAGAATCCGGTAAGGGCATCTGTTATAGGCTACAACGTTTTTCTCCACCAGTTAATAGCTTTCTTTATTTCAGGCGTCTTTGCAGGGGTAGCCGGAAGCGTGTACGTCGCCTGCATACCTACAATCCAGCCAGACGTCTTCGCAACCGATAAGACCTTCATTGCCATGACTGGTGCTATACTGGGTGGTCTCGGCACATTCGTTGGACCAGCTATTGGCGGTATCCTTGCTGGCTTCCTTAGAGACTACCTTTCAACGATAACTCCAGCACTCATATCACTAGGCTTCCTGTCACTCCAACAACTGCAACTCTTCCCCAGCTTTATTCTCGGACTCCTCTACATAATAGTTGTCCTGGCATTACCTTACGGTATATACGGTACATGGTTGCTTAAAGGCTGGAAGCTCAAGAGAAAGATCGAAAGCATCTTTTAGGTTTCGGGAAATAGTTAACCGTTTTTATTTTATAGGATTTTTCCCAGAGTATTTTGATGGCTACGAAGCCTGAAATAAAAAAATATGCCAGGATAGTGAGCACGGGCATAGCCCTTGGAAAAACACTAGTAACTAACGATGACTATGAAAAGTTCTTTGGTCTCAAGCTCCCCGATGCATGGAGAAATGCACTAGAAAACCGCATAGGCATCAAACACCGATACGTCTCTGCGCCAGACCAGGCCCCCTCGGATCTAGCCGCAGAAGCCGCTAGAATGGCTCTTCAAAACGCCAACCTCACTATAGACGATATCGACCTTATCATATTCGCAACAGATACCCCAGACTTCCAGACCCCACCAACAGTTTGTGCAGTTCACCAGAAGCTAGGCGCAAAACTAAAAACGGGAGGCTTCGACATAAACGCGGCCTGTGCAGACAACACAATAGCCCTCATGCTTGCGGCACAGAACATCATGCTCAACGAAGACGTCAACTATGTCTTGGTAGTTTCACCTTACACGATGACCAAATTTATTGACCCACAAGACGTGACTGCCTCCATTTTCTCTGACGGAGCTGGAGCCGTCATTCTTGGCCCATCAAGTGAACCTGGCTACATTACTGGAAAAATAATTGCGGATGGTAGTTATACAGACTACTGGGGCATATACATAGGGGGTGCAAGACCAGTAAACGAGAACGTCGTAAAGGAGGGATGGCACAAGCTGAGGTACCTTAAAAGGTATCCACCCGACATAAACCTTCGCCACTGGCCAGGACTCGCACAAGAGGTACAGAAAAAGGCAAATTTAACAGCCAACGACATAAGCTACTACTTCGTCACACAGGTAAACAGAGAGATGATCCACCAGCTGATGAGGCTACTTGGACAGCCAATCGAGAAGGCCCCAACCATCATGGAGAAATATGGATACACTGGATCTGCCTGCGTATTCATGGCTCTACACGATACTCTAACACAGGGCAAGATTAAGAAGGGAGACTACATACAGTTCATCACTTCTGGAGTAGGCTTCGTCATGGCAAGCGCAATCTTCCGCTGGATATAAAAGGCAGATAGAGCCCAGAAATAGTAGTTAACCCTTTTTTTATTGAATAAGAAATTATTATTACAACCGTATGACAACAAAAGAACGAGCTAAAAGTCTCTCCCTCCTCTTGATAGCACTAATAGCACTAGCCTTTGTACCAATAAACGTCAAGGCCCAGAACCCCAATGAAATCGTTATAGGCATCGTTACCGACAGGACAGGTGCACTAAGCTACTATGGCGACATGTCAATTAACGGCTTCATTCTTGGACTCATGTACGCGCTAGAGATACCGAGCTTCGAGACAGTTACGCCAAACCTAGAATGGAAACTTAACTGGCAAGGCAAAACAATACACATCATAGCGGCAACCAATGTTCCAGCCGGCCAGCAAATCCCAGACCCAGCCACAGCTACAAAAGCAGCAGAGGACTTGATACAAAACAAGGGAGCCGAGATACTCGTAGGCTGTTCAGACAGCCCGTCAGCTATCGCCCTCACACAGATAGCCCAAAAATACAAGGTCGTATTCTTGGTTGTCCCTGCCGCTGACCACGAGATAACCAAGACCTACCTAAACAGGTACGTTTTCCAGATTTCAAGTACAACTTGGCACGACGCAATTGCAGGTGGAACATTTGCCACCACCCTCGGCAAAACAGTTGCATTCCTAGCACCGAGCAACTCCTGGGGACGCTCTACTGTCGATGCCTGGTCAACAATCATTCAACAGAAAGGAGGAAGCGTTGTCGCCGCAATATATGCCCCCGTAACAACCACTGACTTTACGCCCTACATCCAGTCTCTCCTGGCCTCAAAGGCAGAGGTATTCATTCCCGTATGGAGTGGAGCAACAGCTCTAACACTCTACCAACAGATAAACGCTTCAGGAGTTTACCAAAAGATGAAAGTCACCTCAGGCATACCAGACCTAGCAACCCTGAACCTATTAAAAATGGGCCTATACCTGCCCAACTACAAGGGAATGATGAAGTATGCTTGGAACCTACCACAGAATAACCCAGTCAACGACTGGCTTGTCTCAAAGTATGTTGAACTCTACAAGAAAAAAGCACTTCCAACGATGGGCTCAGTCCTCATAGCCTTCCCCTTGCCAGACCTTTTTGTCGGCGAGGGATTCGTGGCTGGCCATGCGCTTGGACTAGCATTAAAGAAGACCGGCGGCTCAACAGACTCTGAAAAACTAATCAACGCGCTTGAAGGCCTCACATTTACATCTGTGAAGGGAGACATAAAGATAAGAAAAGAAGACCACAGAACAGTACAGGACATGTATATTGCACAAATAGTGTGGGATACAACCTCTCTTGCCAAATACTATACCGAGCAGGATCTACCAGACCTCTACAAGCCCCTCCTCAAAATTGGAATGTTTGCTCCACAATACATAGACACAGTTAAAAGCGTTACACCCCCAGTAGAGGTCAACCTGTATCCGCCACAACAACCAGCACAACAACAGCCAACACAGCCCACGAAACCCGCTCAGCCACAACAGCCTGCACAAGACTTTACTCTGTACATTGTCCTGGCTATAATTGTATTAGTGATAGTGTTAGCTACAGTTTTACTGCTTAGGAGAAAGCCCAAAAAATAAATTTCTTTTTTTGTGTTTTCCCGGGCGCCTTTTCATCCAGCCCACATACGGGGCAGTCGAGGCGCGATCCTACCGGATCAATATATAAATGTGCAGACAGACATATAAATTTCATGCCGCCCCTTTCTCCCATAGATTTGCGTAACTTTATTATCCCTGCATCACACATTCCTTTTTTGTGGAGAGGTTGTTTGTTTATTTGAGGCTTGCCGAGTGGGAAAAGAGGATAATTGAGGACGTTCTAGGCGGAAAAATCGAGATTCTCTACTGGAGCGGTGCCGACTTTTCTGGCCTAGAAGACTCGTCCATAGCTATGGCTGTTACCTTGCCAAGGGAGGCAATCAAGAGAGCGGGAAAACTTAAGTTTGTCCAGGTTCCCGCGGCTGGCGCAGACAACTTAGACCTAGAGGCCCTGTTCGATAGAAACGTCATGGTTGCCACGGCCAAGGGCTGTAACGCCAGGGCAGTAGCAGAGCACGCCTTCGCACTCATGCTTTCACTTGCCAAGAAAATTGTAGAGCAGGATTACGAGGTAAAGAACGGCAAGTGGAGAAGCTACACAGAGGAAAACTTCTTACTAGACCTTGAAGGCTCAACACTAACCATCGTTGGATACGGCAATATCGGCAGAGAGATAGCGAGGATAGCAAAGGCATTCAACATGAAAGTAGTAGCTGTCAAGAAGAACCCAGAAAGAGACGAGTACTGCGACGAATGCTACGGACAAGACAAGCTCAAAGAGGCTCTCTCCCAGGCAGACTATGCAGTAATAGCTCTCCCGCTGACACGAGAGACGAGAGGCCTCATAGGAGAAGAAGAACTAAAGTCAATGAAGAAAACAGCCTATATCATAAACATAGGCCGGGGCCCCGTTATAGACGAACACGCATTATACAAAGCCCTGACACAAGGCTGGATAGCCGGGGCAGGCATAGACGTATGGTGGACCTATCCGCCAAGCCAAGGCTACCCCTCAAGTATAGGTGTCCACAGGCTCCCAAATGTTATAGCTACGCCCCACAAGGCAGGATGGACAAAGAAATCCAGGGAGAAATGCCTCAGGTTCGCTGCAGAAAACATAGCAAGATACCTTAGAGGAGAAAAACCTCTAAACGTATTGACCAAATCAAGAGAGTATTAAATAAAGTTTCGCTAAATATATTTATCGGCAATTTTAGGGGCTCTTTTATAAGCATTACTGATATGCATATTCTAATGGTAAGTTTTACACATATTCAAAGATGTTCTTGACACTTTTTTCAAAATTCTTACCTTTGTTTTGCAATTTTCTGCGAAGATATTTGGCAAAGACATATATAGCCTACATATCGCTGTACTACATCCCCCAAGGGGGAGAACACATGACACAACAAGCAGGAAAATCTAAGTTTAGCGTACAGTTCATCGCCGCAGTTATTGTTACACTTATAGTTGGAATGGCCATTGGCTTCGCCGCCTCGGGATTCTTCGCTGGTCCCCAGCAAGGACAGCCCCAGCAACCCGCTGGAGGACAACCCTCGGCATCTAAAAAAGTTATACAGATAGGCTTCACTCTCCCACTCACTGGCTCTCTTTCATCTATAGGTAAAATCTGGGAAAAAGTTGCACAGATGGCTATAGAGGACTTGAACAAGGAGGTGCAGGCCTACGGCTTCAATGTCGAGTTTAAGGCTGTTATATTGGATGATGGCACATCTGTTGACAAGGCCGTATCAAATGTCCAGACGCTTGCACAGCAAGGAATAAAGGTGGTCATCGGGCCAGCTGCAAGCTCTCAGGTCAAAGCAGTAAAAAGCTTTGCAGACAGCAACCAGATAGTAATAATTTCTCCATCCTCGACCGCGCCAACACTCGCGATACCCAACGATTTTATATTCAGGACCGTCGGTTCTGACGCTGGCCAAGCAAAAGTCCTCGCAACCCTTGCTTTCCAGGAGGGTGCAAGAAAAGTAATAGTCTTCCACAGGAACGACGAGTATGGAAACGCGTTTGCCGACTTCTTTTCAAAGGCATTTACGCAATTTGGCGGGAAAGTTGTCGACATGCCTTATCAGCCAGACCTTTCTGACTATGCGGCGGACGTTAACAGCCTTGCGAGCAAGGTTCAGACTGAGCAAGCCGATGCTGTTGTATTAATCTCATTCGACACGGACGGCGGAAACATACTTTCCCACGCTGCAGAGTCGTCTATTCTCTCTAGTGTTAGATGGTTCCTATCGGAGGGCCCGCATGGAGCAGCAGAGCTTAAGACACCTGCCGTTGGAGCTTTTGCTGCAAAGGTTAAGCTTCTGGGAACACGTCCGCTTTTTGTAGCGAATCCTCTCTATGAAGAGTTCAAACAGAAACTTAAGGAGAAGTATGGGGTAGATGCCACAGTCTTCTGTGACAACTTGTACGACGCAGTCCAGGTTGCGGGCTGGGCAATCCTTAGGGCTGGAAGCAACGACGGCAATGCAATTAGGAACGCCCTGGTGGAAGTTGCAAAGCACTACTACGGTGTAAGTGGCTGGACGATCTTTGACAGCGCTGGTGACAAGGCAAACCAGGACTACGGCGTATGGGCCATAGTAAAGACTGGCGCTGGCTACGACTTCAAAGACGTCGGCTTCTACCAGAATGGACAAATAATATTCACCGAGAAACCATACCCATAGGGTGAAGCAACAATATATGCTACCACTTGACCAAAACACAATAATAAATTTTCTTTTTTACTCTTTCTTCTATCTACTCTTTGCCGTACCCCTTACCCTTAGCTATCGAACGACGCGGGTCATGAACTTTGCCCACGCCAATTTTATAACCTACGGAGCCTATGTAGCCGTATTTCTTAATGGCTTGCTTGGCAACCAGAGCCTTCTCTTATCGTGCCTACTGGCGTTCCTCGTTTCTGGGACGCTTGCTGTTGCTAGTCACATTTTTGTCTTTAAACCCCTTAGTGATAGAGGAGCTTCAATGTCTCTCATAATGATAGCGTCGATGGGTCTCTGGATAATGTACAACTATGTCCTCTACATGTTGGCTGACATAGCACACGCACTTAGCGGGGTCAACTTTGTCTCGTATGGGAGAATACTCTATAATGACGTACCAGAAATCACGATAGGGGGCCTAAGGTTGTCTGGCGGCTTCATTGCGGTTCTTGTGGCAGCTGTCGGCATGGTTGTATTTCTCTACTTTTTCCTGAATAAAACCTCGCTGGGAAAAGCGATGCGCGCCGTTGCAGACAACCCGGTCTTGGCCGAGATTTCTGGGATACCCAGGAACAAGGTAATAACTGTTACATGGCTGATAACGGGCGGCATAGTCGGGATAGGTGGAGCAATTTGGACAAGTTTCTCGGGAACAGTCACGCCTACAACCGGCGACGCTATGATTCTACAAGTCTTCACCGTTGCATTTATCGGGGGGCTGGTCTCATTGGTTAAGACAGGCATTGGAGCATTCGTGATTGCCCTCATAGAGAATGTCGGCATTAGTTTCCTGAATGCTTGGTTCGGTGTCCCAACTAGCTTTAGAACCTTCTTGACATTTGTAACATTGATTGTTATCTTGATTGCTTTTCCACCTCTTGGCGCAGCTGGTGGTTTACCATTCAGGTATAGGAGAAAAAGGGGGTGAAGCCAGATGATAGATGTGGTTGGTTTCCTGATAAGCTGGCTTACGTTCTTAGGGATATATGGTATACTCGCTGTAAGCCTGAACTTCGAGTCTGGCACTAGCGGTGTGACAAACTTTGGAAAGGTGTTTTTCTATGGCCTCGGAGCCTATATCGGTGCAGCTTTGACGGTTTACCTTTTCCTTTTGCTTAGCGGTGTAGATACATCTAAAGTTTCACCCTTTGATATCGAGGGAATTGTGCTTCTAGGCGAACTAGCTACGAAGAATCCTATTCTCGATATAGGACTACTGGTAGCATCATTGGTTTTAGCTTTTCTGGTAGCCGGCATAGTAGGGTATCTCCTTAGCTATCCAATTATAAGGGTTGGACCGGCATTTGTAGGCTTCACATTACTTAGTACAGGCGAGCTTTTCAGGATCTTTGTCCAACACTATGAGCCACTAGGAGGAAGCAAGGGCATAATGTCTATTCCGCACCCATTTGCCTGGGTACCTAATCCAACGCTGAGGGCATTGCTCTACCTATTTATCGTATTGGCTCTTCTAGCACTTACTTACTTTGTATTTCGCCGTCTCTACAATTCGCCACTCGGGCGAACACTAAGGGCAGTAAGAGATGACGAGATAGCTGCACTGTGCCTAGGCAAACACGTACCAAGGCTTAAGGCAATGGTTCTCTTTATTGGGTCGGGTTTCGCTGGTATGGCCGGTGTACTCTTAGCCTTTTACTATAGCTCAATTAATCCAGACATATTTGTTCCTGCAGTTACATTCAATGTTTGGGCAATGATAATTCTTGGAGGTATGGGCAACCTTGAAGGTTCGCTTCTAGGTGCCGCTATCTTTACTCTCTTTGACAGGCTCCTCGCCTTTGTGACGCCACAGCTCGGCATAACAATTATCTCACCCGACTATATCAGAGGATTCCTGGTAGGCTTCTTGATCGTTGTTGTCCTCCTTTTCCGTCCTCAGGGAATCCTGAAGGAGGGAAAGATAGAGACACCTGCATGGAAGGTATATGAAGAAGAGGTAAAGGGTGAGAAAAGTGGCTAACATCCTAGAGGTAGACAATGTAACTAAGACTTTTGGAGGGATCGTAGCTTTGCAAGATGTAAGTATAAGCGTGCCAGAGAGAGGCGTTGTCGGCCTTATAGGCCCCAACGGCAGTGGAAAGACGACACTCTTCAACGTGGTCTCTGGCTTCTATGTGCCTGACAAGGGGGAGGTCTGGTACCACAATGGAGGCAACAGCGAGAGGATAGACGGCCTAAACCCCAACGAGGTGTTTGCAAAGGGCATAGTGAGGACCTTCCAGATACCACGCTTGTTCAAGTCCCTAACAGTCCTCGAAAACCTCCTGTTGACCCCCTTCGGCCAGAAAGGCGAGCATCCATTGAAAGCTATCAACCCTGAGACTTGGCAGGAAGAAGAGAAAGCGCTTGCAAAAAAGGCCATCGAACTACTAAATAGGTTTGGCCTCCTAGAATATGCAAACGTAAGGGTTTCAGAGCTGAGCGGGGCACACATGAAGCTCATAGAAACCATTAGGGGCCTTATGACGCCTGCAAGAGTATTCTTGCTAGACGAGCCGGCAGCCGGCGTAGAGGCCACAGCGGCACACAACCTGTTTAGGCTTGTGAGGGAGCTTAATGCTAACGGCTACACATTCCTAATAGTGGAGCATAGAATAGAGGTGATGATGCAGTACGTGGACTACGTCTATGTCCTCCACAACGGCCAGCTATTGGCAGAGGGGAAGCCGGACGAAGTTGTGTCAGATAAGAGGGTTATCGAGGCGTATTTAGGTGATGCCAATGCTTAAAATAAGCGAACTATACTCTGGATACGGCAAAATGAGGGTTATCCAGGGGGTAAGCCTCGAGCTTTCAAAGGGAGAAATACTGGCTATCCTTGGCCCAAACGGTGCAGGGAAAACCACGCTCCTAAACTCGGTTTTTGGGATAGCGACCATACATAGTGGAGATATCTATCTCGACGGCACAAAGATAACTGGCAAAAAGCCATCAGAAATAGTCAAGCTAGGGGTAAGCTACTCTCCACAGCTAGACAACGTTTTCCCAAACCTCACCGTAGAGGAAAACCTCTACGTCGGCGCCTTTATAAGGGGCAGAGACCCAAAAATCAAGGAAGACATCGAGAACATCTTCGAGCTCTTCCCCGAGATAAAGAGGAGAAGACACCAAAAAGCAAAGACACTGAGCGGCGGAGAGAGGCAGATGCTTGCAGTGGCCCGCGCACTCATGACGAACCCCAAGGTCTTACTACTAGACGAGCCTACAGCCGGTCTTTCGCCAAAAGCCGGGATAACTCTTATGCGAAAGGTCAGAGAAATAAAGGAAACAATGAACATAGCCGTTCTAGTCGTGGAGCAAAACGTTGCGAGAGCCCTCGAGGTAGCAGACAAAGCCTCTGTCCTTGTGGGCGGGAGAATACTCAGAGAAGGCTCAGCCGAAGAATTTAGGCACATAGAGATAGAGAAGCTCTTCTTTGGAAAATAATTTTTTCCTTAATCTTCCTAACTTTATAATAGCAAGTCATTTATGCGTTTTGTTATAGGTAAGTCTGGCGAGACAGATGGACTCGCTGTCACTTCTAGGTCTTATAGCTTTGGGGCTTTGCTCGGGAGGCGTTACAGGGCTGATAGGATCAAGCGGCGTCCTAATCGTCGTTCCAGCGCTAACGCTCTTGTTTGGTCTTCCAATTCACACAGCTATTGGGACGAGCCTCGCAGTAGACGTGATAGCCTCTATAATCGTGTCAATTGTTTACTATAGGATGGGAAATGTAGAGCTAAGATCAGGCCTGGGGCTTGCACTTGGCGCAGTGGTTGGGGCACAGGTGGGAAGCAGGATTGCTAAATACATACCAAGCGCAAATTTAGGCAGGGGCTTTGGCATCTTTTTAGTCATCATTGGTGCAGGAAGACTAAGCGGAAAAGGACTAATCGGGCTACTAAGCTCCCAGCACTCCCCTCAAAGCATGGACACCAAGAATGTTTCGGGCCAAAATAATAGCATAAAGGTCGGGCCTATACAGGTCGCGGTCTCACTTGTTTTGGGTTTCCTCTTAGGGATAATCAGCGGCATCTTCGGCGCAGGAGGCGGTATAATGTTTCTTCTAACGCTCATAGTTCTCCTTAAGTATCCGCTACACAAGGCAGTCGGAACCTCCACATTGATGATGACTCTGACTGCTCTATCAGGAGCTATTGGCTATGCCCTCAACGGATATGTGTCGCCATTAGCCTTCATCTTGGTAGGTGCAGGAAGTATTGTGGGTGGGAGGATAGGCGCAGTATATGCAAACAAGGTTCCCGAAGCCTCCCTCTCAAAGATAATAGGAATAGTATTCATAGCCCTAGGGATAATAATGATTGCAGAACAACTACTATAAAAAGAGTCGGGCTGCCATTTTCGTAAATGCTCGTTTCCTTTACTATAACCATCGATGTTTTTGCAGAAGCTTTTTATTTCCTCAGAAGAAAATAGAATCAAATAGTATGAAGGTTAGGATGGGCAAGAGGGGCGTCATAGTTGTCCCCAAGGCTGTTAGAGAGAGACTTGGGCTCAAGGAGGGCATGGTTCTCGAGCTAGAGGTTAAAGGTGATGAACTTGTTTTGAGGGCGAGAGACTTATGGGCTGAGCTTAGGGCGAGGGGTGAGGGCCCAAAGTTTGATGTTGACATGTTTGAGAGGGAGCTAGATGAGAATGAAGAGAAATGGCTGGAAAGACGCACTGAAAATGCTTGGTTATAGAAACATTTGCTATATGAGCTATTTTAACGTGGAATATCACGCTGGCAACACATTCGTATTGTTTCAAGGTATAGGTACTAAAGAACCTACTTGGTAGTTCTTATTTTTTTGGATATAGGCAAATTTGCACAAGAAAATGGATTTTTTCTAAAGGTTTAATATCTAAAAAGTTTATATGATTGTAAAAATAATTTATAGTGAGATTCATGAGTTTGCGAGAGAAAATACTAAAAAATGGGTTATACTCGAGTCTTCTACTCGGGATAAATAATCAGACTAAGACAACTCTCCACGATATGTCTCATATGGTCAATTTAAGTAAGGATGAAATTGTTCATGCCTGTATGTATTCCCTTCTGCAGAACTCTGAGTTAGCCCGAATATTTCGCGAGAGGGGGCTTGAACCTGGATACGTTAGAGGTATTTTGGAAAACATATTAGATGAGATGTTTAAAGGAGACTTCAGCGAAGAACATACAGTTAGAATCGCCAGGTTGACTTTTGATCTAATAAAGATAGGCATCCCGCCTAGGATGCTTATCATGCTTATGTTCATTCTTTCTCAAGAAATTGTAAGGCATAGCCATTCAAATTCCAATCAGGTAAAGGCAATCATACAAGCATGTGGATGGTTGCTGTCAAACATGATGGAGAGTTACTTTACGATAGATGAAGAGGTTTTCGCGAACAGCCTAGGTATCACTAGTGGAAGTTATGATCGTCTATTGAAGCTTACAGCTGAGAAAATTTACAGGAATATAGACAAAGAACTGGCTTAGACGTGGCCTTGACAGGCTAAATAGCTAATAGGTTAGCTTCCCCTTTCCAAGCACTGTTTCAAATCGTAGGAAAGTTTGTGAAGTAGCTGGATTAGTTAATAGTAAAACATAGTTTACCTCTAGAGTTATATTCAATCATTACGGTTGGATGTTGTGGCGCATGAGGAATCTCTAAGAACCATTCTAGTTTCTGGCTGTGAAGAGTTCTCTTCTCTTGGGTATAACAGAAGACGTTAAGAAAAACTTAAAGGAAATATACAAAGCAATTTCTGCAAGGAAAGAAGAAATAGTGAGGACAGCACTAGACTCGATATCAAAAAACAATGATTTGTCAGAAGCCTTGAAAAAGGCCGGGCTAGACGAGACAAGATCCAAGAGGCTTTTTGAATATTGGTTCACAACTATTTTCCAGAGTGATTACGGCGAGCGTCACTGCCTAGATGTCGCTAGGATTGGCCTATTGCTTGTTAGGGGAGGTTTCCCCTTGCACTCTCTATCTCCCTTGGTCTCTGTTTTTCTATCTGAGACTCTGAAGACAAGCGACGGTGAACCGAGCCATATAGTTATGCTTGCAAAGGTCTTTGGGTGGAATCTCGCCGTCATGATTCTCAGCTACGAAATAATAAGGCAGAGAGTTTTCAAGAAAGCCACAGGGATCAGTGAAGAGGTCTATAACAGGCTAGTCGACATATACACCAGGACATTCTTAAACGAATTGGCCAAGGAGCTAAAAGTATGGTGGTTTATGTGAGTGTTGAGGAGGTTAGGCGTGTTGTTGAAGGCGTGGCTAGGGTTGGTGGTGTTGAGGGTTTTGTTGTTTCGAGTAGTGATGGTTTGCCTTTGTTTAGTAGTCTGGCTGACAAGGAGCTGGAGGAGAAGGTTGTAGCGCTGACAGCTGTGTTGAGCGAGGTGGGCAACAGGGCTAGCACGGAGCTGGGAAAGGGTGAGGCAGAATGGATCACGGTCAACGCCCCAGACGGCTCGGGAATAATATACACCAAGCTAGGCCAAATAGGATACCTAGCAGTCCTATTCAACAAAGACACACGTCTAGGAGTACTACTATACACACTAAGAGACATAAAGAAAAAACTAGAGACAGCCTAGAAAGGGCTAGCCTTCTTCTTGTGAGGTTATCCTTCTTGTTTCTGCCACTTTGCCGTCTACAAGCTCGATCAAAGTGGAGTTTGGAGGCTCCTCTATCTCGACGTGTGTAATTAGGAAGACTTGGTCGAATACACGGGTCAGCTCGTTGGCGAGGAGTTTAACTATTTGTTGGCGTCTCTCCTGGTCAGAGGAGCCGAGCGGCTCGTCTAGGAACAAGAACCGGGGGTAGGTTCCCTTCGCTGAGGGTAGAAGAGCCAGCGTAAATGCGATTCTCATTGCGAGAAGCATCTGGTCATTGGTGCCGCCGCTGTATATGTCGCGGCGCATCCACCTGCCTGCCTCCGCGTCGTAGACCTCTATGTCGTAGTTGTCTGGGTTTATCTTTACTGCCTTGTATCTTCCTCCAGTCACGTATGAAACGATCCAGTTCATGTTTTGCTCTACGCTTGGCGCAAACATGCTCCTCCTCTTCGAGGATATGTCCCTCAAAACTTGTATGGCTTTTTCACGGGCCTCGACCTCTATCTTAAGGTTTTTGACATCTTTTTCGAGCCTGTCTAGGTCTTCCTTTATTTTTGGAAGCTCTTTCAGCTGTTCCTCTGCTTGTCTAATATATTGTTCAAGCCTGTTTTTCTCGGCTTTTTTGCTTGCAACTTCACGTGTCTTAGATTCGTATTCTCGATGGTAGACATGCAAGAGTGCTTCCACGTCTTCGACATCGTTCTCGCTTACGGGCATCAAGAGACCCTCTATCTCGAATGGTGGTTGCGGGACGTGAATAGATGCATATTGTTCTTCGACTGCTTTGAGTTGTTCGCGTATGTTTGCTATGTCTTTGTTCCTAGCGTTTTCGTTTATAGAAAGGTCTTCTAGAGTTTTCTTGAGATTATGTATGTTTTGGTCTGTTTTTGATGTCTCAGACAATATTTGTTGATAGTGTTTTCTCACTTCTTCGGTTTTTTCCTGGAGCTTTTCTACCTCTTCCTGTAGCCTAGCAACATATTGTTCGAGGCCCACTGCGTCTTCAAGTTTAGCCACGCTTTTGAGCTGGCCGAGGATCTGTTTCTGCTTTTCCTCTAATTCAGCCTTTCTCTTTAGTAGTTTCTCGTATTCTTCTCTTTCTCTTTCTAAAAGCCTGAGTTCACCTTCCATGGCGCTTCTCTGGCTCAGAAGCTTTGATTTTTTGTCCTGCAGGTATAGTAAAGCCTTTTGCTTGTTTTGTTGGCCAACGAATAGAGGTACCAAGCTTGAAAAAAGTATGGCCAGGCCGGCTGGCAAACTGAATATAGATAAGAAGAGTCCCAGAAGAGCTATCCCGATTGAGGCATAAATGTATAAGGGTGGTATCCTTACTTTTCGTATTTTTTCCTCGGTGTTCTTCAGCTCTTCGCTTATTTGAACTATTTCTGTGTTTACTTTTTCGATCGTTTTAAGCTTCTCGGAAATAATCGAGATCTCATCTTCAAGGTTCTCTAGTTCCCTTTTCGACTCTTCAAGAGTATTCCACAATTCGCTTATCTTGGCTAGTAGGCTCTGCCCATTTTCATACTCTTTTTCTGTCTGGGTAAGTTCTTTTTCGAGCACTTCTTTTTCTTGCTGGAGCTGCTTAAGCTTTTCTTCTGCTTCTGCAAGCCCCTGCTTTGCTAATTCAATTTTCTTCCTTGTCTCCGAGAGTTCTTCTTCATTTCTTTTCAGGTTCTCTTCTAGGTATTTTTTCTTCTCGAGCAGACTTTTCCTTTCACGAAGCTTTTTGTATAGGTCTTCGAGATATTTTACCGTCTCGCTTAGCCTCTTCTCTTCTTCTTCAAGGCTGGGTAAAATCTGCTCAATAGCTTGGAGCTCTTCCCTATGCTTTTTCAGTTCCTCTTCTAGGCTCATCAGTGTCCTTAAATAATCTTCTAGAGCCTTCTTTTCTGTCTCTTTTTTCTCGAGTTCAGCTTTTTTTGTTCTTTTTTCTTCTTGAAGTGTCTCGATCGCCTTGTTGTAGCTTTCAAGCCCCATGAACATGTTTATGATTTTTTCTCTGTCGGTTTTCCCTAGACGTATAAGCCTCTCGAGGTCCTTCTGGGCTATAACGTTGGAGGCAATCATTTCCCTCCAATCTACACGGATGAGCTTGACTATCTCTTCGTTGACTTTCTGCGTTCCCGACGCCAATAGCCTTTCGTTGCCGCTTGTTACGTCGAAGAGTTTTGCGTCAACTTGCCTAGCGTTTTCTCCCACTTTCTCTATAATCCTCTCAACCCTAAACTTTCTACCCTCGACCTCGAATGTTACTTCTACTTTTGCACGGTTCGAGGCATGGTTTACCACGTCGAGTAGCTTGGCTTGGCGGTCTCCGCGGATCTCCCTAAGGATGTTGAAGTCGCCGTAGATCCCAAAGAGGATAGCCTCAAGTATTGTTGATTTTCCGGCCTCGTTTCTGCCCCTAATTATGGTTAGGCCTTTTGGGAAGTAGAGGGGATCCTTGAAGTTCAGTCTACGGAAATTGTTTGCCTTTAAACTTATTATTGTCACCATGCCCCGCTCTCCTCTAGAACCTTTCTACCAATTTCAAGCGCCAAGTTGAAGACTTCCCTTTCTTCGCCCTCCGCCTTAGAAAGTAGCTCCCTTACTGCTTCCTCAAAGGCCTCTATCGGGCTCTTCACCTCGTTGCCCATGCTGACTATTTTCTGCATGGTGCACTTGAGGTCAATATCATCAATTGTGGCGGCGAAGAACCTTTCCTCGAGTTCTCTAAGCAGTGCCGCCCTGTTGTACCTAGACACCTTGTTTAAGGGAAGCGTTCCGTCAACGACGAGTCGAAGCAAAAGGTCTTTGTTGGGTGCCGGTAGCCTGGACACGATTTCTCTCAACGGGTCCTCCGTTTCTTCGCTCAGCGTTACCTTTACAGTCTTCATTGGCCTCGTTGGCACTGGGACAAACTCTGCCCTTGGCAGAGAGTCATGGCCTAGCTCTACATATAGGAAGCCCTTTGCCTCGTCTCCCTCTTCTTGGAAGCTTCTCCTCTCTGTGCTTCCAGGATAAGCTACAAGGGTCTTTCCCCTGAGTGGAAGGGTCATGCTTGTATGCACGTGTCCAAGAGCAACGTAGCGGTAGTTTTCTGGGATGTCTTCCCATGAAACCTTGGGGGCCCTCCAGCTCGGCGGTACACTTATCCCGCTAAAGTTGTAGTGAAGCATGGCTATCGCGACGTCGCCCTCATCTGGAAGCTTTACATTGTTCTTTTTCAGCGGGTTCTCGTCTAGCCCAACAGTGTGGTCATAGCTCAGGCCTGTTATAGCTACGTCTAAACCCTCAATGTAGAGGTGCTCGACCTCGACCTCGCTGGTCTTCGAGAAGAACCTCGCATAGCCGGCGGCCTCTATTTCCTGTAGTGGAGACATTCCCTCCTCCAGGCTCCTCGGCATGTCATGGTTGCCAGCAATCATGAAGACCCTGATGCCCTCGCTGGACAGCCTCCTGAATAGCCTTATGACCTGCGTCCTTATCGGGTTTCTCGGATTGACAGAGTCGAAGAGGTCTCCCGAAACCAGAACAATGTGGGCCTTTCTCTCTAGGGCAAACTCTACAACTCTGCGGAAAGAGTTGAAGAAGTCCTGTCTACGCTCAAACCTCTTAGCGCCGAGGAAGCTGAACTTTGGGTCCAAGTGATTGTCAGCCGTGTGGACGACCCTAATCATGTCCTAGACCTCTGAGAACAGGTCTTCACTCCTACCCCTACTAATCTTTAACCCTATCTCGCTCCTAGCCTTCCTCAGCTCCTCTACGAGGTCTATGTCTGCGCCGCCCTCCCTGGTTCGCCTATGCCTAACCTTGACAATTACGGGAACACGTGTAAGCTCACCCACAATAACAGCCTCTCCAACATTGAGCCCGGGCAGGTCCTTCATGAGCTCTGCCCCAAGCCTCTCGCTTGCCTCTGCGACAGCCTTCTGGTCCGCTGGGTTTGTTATCCTCAGTATTATCTGGCTGTTGCACTGGCTCAGGGCGTCCGCGTCTATCTTGCTGGGCCTCTGGGTGACCAGTATCAAGAATACCCCGAACTTTCTGCCCTCGGCGGCAATCATCCTGATGACGTCCGAAGACATGGTTGAACGGTTAAGGGACTTGTTTGGAATAAACCTGTGTGCCTCCTCTACTACTATGAAGACTGGGTACCTGAATTCGCCCGAATACCTGAGGCGGTATATTTCTTCTAGGACCCAGCTCACTATGTAGTCCTGGCTAGCGTCGTTGAGGCCCGAGAGGTCTATAACGCTTATGTGCCCCGGCTTCAGGATCTCGTCCCTGACAGACGTCGTAACGCTCCCAAACACCTTGAACTTTTTTAGCCTAACTAGTCGGCTATAGGCAGCCTCAGCGCTTGCTGCTTTCTTGGCCTTTTCGGTCTTCATGAGTCTCTGTAGCTCTTCTAATAAATCGTCCAATGTATAGCTATTAGAGGTTTTTCTCAGCTCCCCAACAGCGCTCCTAATGACGCTCCTAATGTTGCTCCACTTCTCAGGTATCCCGGCGATCCTTGCAATATCTTCGGGCTCTAGGTCTGCAAACTTCACCGTGAGCTCGTGGACGTTGTCTAGCTGGCTGGGGTCATATCTACCAGTACTGTTAGGATTCCTAAAAACCAGAACCCTGTCTGAAGCCTCGTGCCTCCTCATCTCCCTGTCCCTGCTAAGGAAAACATAGTCAGCATGCGGGTCAATCACGACGGCAGTCGCCCCGAGCCTCAGCAGTTCCTCAAGAATAACTCCCACCGTATATGACTTGCCAGCTCCAGTCTGGGCTATGACGGCTACGTGTCTCCTGAACCCGTTCACTGAGAGATACACGTCTACACTTGTCCTACTTACAAGGCTTCCAATGTGTATCCCCTCTTCCGACGGATAAGAGAAAAACTCCCTCACAAACCCGTCTGGCGCGAGATAGACTGGGTTCCCCGGGAAAAACGCCCGTCTAGGCACGAGAACCGTTTTCCTCCCATTTTCCTCCGCGATAAACCCAAGGCTCCTGGCAACACATAGAAGGTTAGAGTCGTCTATCCCTGCCTGGTAAATCCTCTCCAGGCTTTCGAAGTCCAGCTTGCTAGTATATGCGGTGCTCCTACTAACTACACCAACAACCTGGCACAATACGTCTACTTCCCTCTCCTCCCCATTAACGAGCTCCCGGGACTTGACAAGGACATACTCGTACTTCGCTGGATACACATCCTTGCTCGTTACAAATATGAAAGTCTCAGGCGTAGACTCCTCGACAATCCTCCCAACCTGCTTTAACTCAGCCATGCCTGGTTCCCTCGGGAAAAATCCACCTTATCTCTTAAAGGATAACCCATTCTCTTGGTAGCCTCTTTTTCCACAATATTACCCCACATTATAGTCCTTATTAAGCTTCCACCAAGATAAAACCGAAAGTATCCAAAAAAGGCGAGCTTGTTCTATGAAATCTAAAATGGAAACAAAGAAGAAAGGGCTAGAAAAACTACGTGACGTTTTGGAGGCTATAAGTATCGAAAGAATTGTGAAACATGTAAGGGAAGACAGAGAGCCGTTAAGAAACAAACTATACTTGACAGCTAGAAGAACTACTCCGAGCATGAATACTTACTGGAAAGTCGATGCCATTTTGGTTAGGGATAGAAGAATCTTCTATCGCTACGTGAATGCATCACCAGTGTTTTAAGCTCCTGCATAATCAGCCTGTGGTACATCTCCATCGTGTCATGTGTAGTCCTAACCCTCTTGTCTGCCTCGAGCAACAGTACATTGTAGCTTCTTGGACCAGCATAGAGGCCAGCTATGCTCTTCAGGCCTTTCAGCATCTCCTCTGGGATAGCCTCTAGGAAATGAGACTCGCCACGCGTGGGATACTTTCCCTTTAGTGCAACATCGACTCTGATAGGGTCGTCTCCCTGCTCTAGAACAACATATGTAACAGCTATAGGCGGGTAACTCTTTAACGCCTCTATCATCCTCGAAGCCTTCTCTTGAAAAGAATCTCCCAACTTGTCCCTGGTTGCAGGGAAAACCCTCTCCAAGAGGCCTAGGAGCTTCTCGTGGGAATCAGAGAGAACGAGCTCAAAGACCCTAGCGGAAACCTTCTCGATGCTCAACTGCAAAGGCAGGCTCAGCCCTCTGCCAAGACCAGCAGAAAAAATAATCTTGCTGTCTGGAGCCCCACTGGTAGCGTTCCTAAACAACTCGTATACTTCCATCGAGACCCCAGACTTCAGCAAGTGCCTCAAGCCCTCCAGCGCTTCGCGGGGACGCCGCTTGATCTCCCCGAACAGGCCGAGAACAGTCTCCCGAACAGAAGGCTCAAGGCTTGCCACTAATTCTCGGAGCTTAAGCATCAAGAGCTCCTCCTTGAGCACTGTGGACCTCGAATCCTTACTTACACCAACTACCGCTACATTCCTCTTTAAAGCCTCCCTTAAAAAACCCGCATAAGTCTCGATATACTCAAACATGAAGTCCTCGTAGCCATCAATATTTATCTCGCGCAGTACATGCGTCATCCTCGCATAGAGAGAGCCATCAATAAGCACGGTCTCCGCCCCTCTCTCGACAGCCTCCAGCCCAGCAAGGTGCTCGAGGTGCTCCCGCATGAGCCTTTTCAGCTCCTCTTGGTCCCGGATATCCCTGGGGAAAAACGCGTCCAGTCTCAGCTTCCTAACCTCGTTGCCACCCACACTCAGAGCGATTGCCCTAGAAATAAGAATAGAGCCGCCCCCAACAACATCTATATCGTCACAGCTACTATCAACCCCATAAACCCGTCCGTCAACCTTGTCCTGAGACAAGTCGCTCAACCAGACCCTCCTAAGAAGCTCGCCGTAATAGTTCCTGAGGTCGCCTTCCCCACCAATCACACGTGCAAGTTCTTCCCTCTTCCTCCTGACCTCCTCTACAAGCAAATCAGCAAATCTTGGCACAGATATTTTAACATCCACGCGGAAATAAATATTGCCAAGAAACAACAATGAAAGTTAATTCGTCTAATGCATCAACCTTAGACCTAGATACGACTTTGGCCAAGAATAATTAAATAACTATGTTACTGTATATTGACTAGGATTTGAGGGACGAGCCTTGCCACACATAGACGAAGTAAAAATTCTTAGAAAAAGGGCAAAAGCCTTCCGGAAAACCGCTGAAACAGCTTACCAAGACGGAGAATACGACCTCACCGTTTACCTCCATGAACAAGCCATACAACTCCATCTAAAATCTATCCTCTTAGAAGAACTAGGAGACTACCCTAGAACCCACTCCTTAACATATCTATTCCAGCTACTCCAAAAATTGAGGAGCTCAGAAACCTATATGATGTCTACCAGAACAACAAGCGTCTAGTAGCATTCTTGGAAGATGCTTACATAGCTACAAGGTATCTCCCAAGAGAATACAGCAAAGAAGAAGCACAAGAAGCCATAAAACTAGCACACGAGGTGTTGAAGTATCGAGAACTACATTGAGGCACTAATCGAGAGAGCAAAAATACTCAAAAACTGGAGACCATACACAGAAAAAATAGCAGAGGCCGCAAAAAGAGTCCTCCCAGACGCAGAGGTCTACGTGTTCGGTAGCGTCGTAAGGGGCGAAGCAGTTGGCGGGAGCGACGTAGACCTACTCATAAGGTCAGACATGATCCCAAAAAGCAACATCGAGAGAGCAGAGCTAAAGCTGAAAATAGAGGAGCTAGCTGGTCTACCTCCCTTTCACCCATTCGAAATACATCTAGCCAACAGCGAGGAGATGAGTTTCTACTCGAGAATAAAAGAGTTAACAAAAATAGGATAGAAAAAGAAAAAATATTTTTAGATGGACTTGTAGCAGAACCACCAGTCAAAGCACTCGATCTCCTTCTTCTTTGCCTTCTCTAGGCGCTCCTTCGCAGTCTTCTCGTCGCTTGCAGGCGGAATAATTGCCTTGCCGTCAATCAGCTCGTTGTTCGGCCAGTTAGCAGGCAGAGCCACGCCATACTTGTCAGAGGTCTGCAACGCCTTGACAAGCCTCAGGATCTCGTCCATGTTCCTTCCAATCTCCTGCGGGTAGTACAGTACAGCCCTCACTATCCCGTTGGGGTCGATAACGAAGACGGCCCTAACAGTGTTGGTGCCCTTTCCAGGGTGAATCATTCCATATTTTTTAGCTATCTCCCCGGTGTCGTCCGCAATGATTGGGAACTTTATCTCAACTCCAAGCTTCTCCCTTATCCATTCAACCCACTTAATGTGGCTGAAGACCTGGTCAATGCTTAGACCTACCAGCTGGACGTTGAGCTTCTCGAATTCCTCGAACCTTTTCTGGAAAGCCACAAACTCAGTCGTGCATACAGGCGTGAAGTCAGCTGGATGGCTAAATAGTACAACCCATTTCCCTTTAAAGTCGTCTGGGAAGTGGATAACGCCGTGAGTCGTCTTAGCTGTGAATTCTGGCGCTTTTTCACCCAACAATGGCATTCTAATTTCGCTCATAGTTGGTCAAACAAATAAAAATGTAGAAATATTTAAACTTATGGTTTGGAAATCTAATCATTAGTTTAGATACTCAAAAATTCTACAGCTAGCTCCCAAAGATTCAAGTACATCTCAAAAAAAGAATTGGTAAAGGTGATTAAGACATTATTCATAGTTCTGTAAAATGCACTACTTTTTTATGGTTACAAGCATATCTTAAAGAGGCATCCATAATGAAGGCTGGCATTGTCCATGAAAACGCCGAGATATTTGTAGAGGGCTCAGCTAGGCGGTACCCATCGTTGCCCCTAAAGGAGGATCCAGTTGAGGTCACAGAGGTTCCTATGCCTGCCCCCAAAAAGGGTCAAGTCCTTATAGAGATCGAGGCCTGCGGCGTCTGCTATACAGACATAGACATCATAGAGGGCAGGATAAGGTGCAAGCTCCCACTCATACCTGGCCACCAGATCGTAGGCAAGGTAGTAGAATCGGCCGGCGTTGACGGGCTCGTAGGGGAAAGGGTTGGTGTAGCATGGATAGGCCACACGTGTGGAACCTGTGAGTATTGTAGGAAGGGCCTCGAGAACCTCTGCCAAAGCTTCAAGGCTACCGGCTGCGACCTCGACGGCGGGTACGCGGAGTATACCGTTGCCTACGCAGACTACGTATACACGTTGCCCCGAAACGTAGAGGCTGTAAGGCTAGCCCCACTCATGTGTGCAGGCTCCGTTGGCTTCAGGGCATATAGGCTCCTAGGCATGCATGACGGGGCACGCGTAGGGCTCTTCGGCTTCGGCTCCTCGGCACACATAGCTATACAGGTCATCAGGAAGCTCCACCCATCCACAGAAATCTACGTGTTCACCAGGAGCGAGCACCACAGAGACCTCGCCAAGAGGCTCGGCGCCGACTGGGCAGGGCCTCCAAGCGAGGACCCGCCGAAAAAGCTGAACTTCGCACTAGACTTCACGCCCGTCGGCGAAACAATCCCAAGGGCCATGGAGCTCATAGACAGGGGAGGCAGGCTCGTAATAAACGCAATAAGGAAGCAGACACCAGTCGTCCTAGACTACGCGACACACCTATGGCAAGAAAAAGAGATAAAAAGCGTCGCAAACGTAACAAGGGAAGACGTGAAGAGCTTCATAAACTTCTATACCACCCACGGGGTCGACACACACGTCCAAGAATACAGGCTAGAAAAAGTAAACAAGGCACTAAGAGACCTAAAAGCCGCAAAAACAATAGGGGCACCAGTCCTCAAAATAAAATAGCACTTATACCCGGTCGCGCGCCAGCGGAGCCTTTACGCTTTGTGGCCCGACAGTCTAAAATAATGGGAAAATACTTTCACACTTCCCTTACAGAAAGATTTTTTTTATCCTAAATGAGATACTGTGTTGGGGTGAATGACTGTCACGGCATCCTCGCATTCTGTGCACTTCACGGAGAAAGTGTTAGAGACGCTTAGGGGCCAGCTCGTGGACATACATGGGGACGGGGGCACCTACAAGGGCGTGATAACCTCCCAGCAACTAATAGAGGTGGCGAGGCTCCTCCCAAAGGAGGAGCTGGAGGTGGTGGTCAACAACATCCCGCCCATCAAGGACTTCGCCGAGCTTGCAAAGAGGGAGCCGAGCATCCTCTTCCTCATTGAGGTACTTATGGGCGTTGGCGTGACTGTAGAGGACATGCTCATCCCCTGGGACAAAGTGGAGTTTGCGATAGCCGTCTACAAGGAGCTCAAAAAACGAGACTTGCATCCCGATGAGGTTTCCCTAGCTGTCGAGCTGGACGTAGAAGGAAGAAGGACATTCGTCTCCCCCTTAATACTTGAGGACAAAATCTTAGCTCCTCTACTGAAAGAAATATATGAAGATTTTGAAGTGCCTAAGAAAGAGGAGGAAGATGGGAAAGAAAGCCTTATGTTTGTCAAGCCTTGGCGCGATATAATGTACACCGACGTATTCTCAGTGAAAGGGAAGGAGTATAGCCTAACCCGCGAAGAGTTCGAGGCGATATTGGCAAAGGGAAAAGTGTACATAAGGTTCTGGTGGGACTAAACCTAGCTTAAAATAGAAAAAAAATAATTTTTTATGTTTACCTGACTACCACGCTGGCTGGGTTTACCTCATTACCATTCTGGTCGAAGCAGTAGACCTTCTCGCCGAAGTTGAGGCAAGCCACTGGCTTTCCCACGGTCTTGAACTTTGCAACTGGTGTAATCTCTAAGGTAAGCCCCTCAACGCTTATAGTGGTGCTTCTATCTCTGGGCAACTTGGACAACATATCTTTGGGTATTATCGCTATCAACCCCGTTAGAACCTCATCTTCGGTTGTCTCCTCCACAGAGACACCGAGGAGTCTTGCAAGCTCAATAATCAAATCGCGAGCAACATCAAACTTTGCCCGAGCGGTCTCACTTATAAAGTTTCTGGCTCCAGTGTTTATGAACCATCTGACTACAGCCTTGCCCTGCTTTTGGAGGATGCCGTCTTGTATCATCTGCTTGACAGCACGCGGGAAATCATTCGCTAAGTCATAAGCAGCTTTAAGCTCGGCTCTGGCCGAACCTATGCGCCCATCATGCTCACGTATACCCCACTTGGCTGTTTTGAGGACTTTTTCGAGTGTGGTGTAGTATAATTCCCGAAGGACTCTATCGAGCTTGTCGTAGAGCCCAGTCTCTTGTAGCCTCCGCGCCACTTTCTCCACTTCCTCATCGGGATTATCAATTTTTATCCTCTTCTCTTCAGGCTTTAGTTCCTCAACTTTAATGCCCTTCCCTGCAAGCACATCTTTCAAGATCTCTGCGTTATCGCTACTGAGCCTGATTATGTATTTCACGCCCTCAACGGTCGCCTCTCTGGGGACTGGGTTTACTGGTGAGGGTGGTAATGTTGATGGATTGGTGGGGGTTGGAAGTTGGGAGGGCTGTTGTCCTGGCTGGGTTGGCTTTGGGAGCTGGGAAGGCTGGTTTCCTGGCTGGGCCGGCTTTTGCCCTGGTGGTGAAGTTGGCTTTGGAGAAGTGGGGGAGCTTGGACCTGTGGGCGTCTGGGGACCGACTGGGGTAGATGGACCAGTTGGAATAGTAGGAGTTATTGGATTTATTATTGGAGGTGGAACAGGTTGTAGTAGTGGTTTACTTGGCGAATCTGGCTGAGTGTCATCGCTTAGAACAAAGTTACGCCTGTAGTTCCAAGGCACTGCGTATATGGTTAAGGACTGCGCCAGAGCCAGGGCAATAATGAAGATTATCACTGCCCTTAAGCCCAGGCTCTTGTCCTTCATCGACCATCATAATTCGGCACAGCCAGAAAAAGTTTTTTCAATTATATAGGCGAAAGTAAAACTTAAAAAACTAAGATCCAGGAGAATGGGTCAACCAAGCAAGACAACTGATAAACGGATAGCGCGCCTTAGAATTCCGGCAGGCCTACCACCTATTAGGAGGCTTGATGCGCCCCCCAGCTTATGTCTAAAGACGCTTTATTGCGGGAATACTCCTCCCTTTGTCCTTTTCCTAGTGCTAACCCCCCATACCTGCTAATACTTACAGTATTGTGAAACTCTTTAGTAGGCGTTGCACATACTGCATGGGTGCAGGCATGTCCAAGAAGAAGAGGACCACTATGGTCATCCGCTTATTCGCCAGGCCAAGCAAAAAGGGGCAAGCTCAGTAAAAGGGAGGAAATCAAGAGAGGACATAAGGGCAGGTGTCCTAGAGCGCGCGCTAAACTTATACATTTTTTAGTTTTCGAGGAAGGTTTTAAGGGCTTGTTCATGGAAAAGTTTAAGGCTAGAATGTAGCTTTTTAGGGGGCTAGAGGGGCGCACACGTTCATCCGCTACCCCGGGTGAGGTTGCCCCTCTAGAGCCCCTGGGCTTTCTAAGTTTCTTGGTGTTTATATGTTCTTCTGCCCTTTTTATGAAATTTTTGCAGAAAAAGACTATAGGTTCTGAAATTTTTCCTAAAAACGTGTCGTATGTTTCGGGGAAATAGTTCATGTCTTGCTCAAAAATTTAGAATTTGTTTTCGGATGTTTGGAGCTAGAAGTATAGTGCTAGTAGGGGGGAGAAGAGTAGTGTGGGGAGCATGTTGGCTACGCGTATCTTTTTGAGTTTTAGGAGGTTGATGCCTACGCCTATTAGGAGGACTCCTCCAGACGCTGTAAGTTCTGCTATTGCTTTTTGCGGTAGCATTGTGCCTGTGAGTGCGCCGAATACTGCTAGGGATCCCTGGAAGGCTAGGACGAGCACTGAGCTTAGTAGGACTCCTATGCCTAGGCTTGCCGCGAAGGCTATCGAGGCTACCCCGTCCATTACTGACTTTGCGAGTAGGATGCTTGGGTCACCGAGGCCGTCCTTTATTGAGCCTACTATAGTCATTGGCCCGACGCAGAATGTTAGGAAGGCTGTGAGCATTCCGTCGACTATGCTCTGGGAGCTGGACCTCGAGATTTTTTCTGAGAGCCTTTCGAGCTTGTGCTCTATGCCTGCTATTTCTCCAATGAAGGTTCCGACCAGTAGGGAGGCTACGAGTATTATTGGGTTTTTTGTCTGGAGGGACATCTGTATGCCTATTGCGACCGTGAATAGGCCGAGGGCGTCTGTTATGAAGGTTGTCTTTTCTGGGGATATGTTTCTTCTGAGGAGGAGCCCGGCGAGCGAGCCGAGGATAACCGTTATTGTGTTGGTTATGGTTCCAATCATATTTACCAATCTATTCATGCATTGTTTTTAAGTGTTTGCTACTCTGTGTTGCATGTTTTTCAGTTGAAGTATATAGGGCGAAAGTTAAAACATGCAATCCTGTTACTTGGATTTATACCGTTCGACGTTTACTTCACCCTTTTTTCCAATGATTGTATTAGTTATTAAACCAATGAAAGATGACTAAGATTTAACCCAGAGTACAAGAAGCGTAATAGTGACGGTGAAAGGTGAAGGTGGAGGAGGACTCATCGAGTAGTAAACTGTTACTGGTAGCGACGCCGCTTATTCGGCTGACTTCTATCAAGAAATTGTTGGGCTTTGATGGTGCCCCAGTTTACCTAAAATATGAGGGTGCAAACCCGACAGGCACACATAAGGATAGAGCGGCCATTTCACACGTGAGGGAGGTCTTGGTAAACGGCTATGACACGATTACTGTTGGCACTTGTGGGAACTATGGTGCAGCCATAGCGTACTATGCACGGAGGGCCGGCGTCAAGGCTGTTATCTATGTACCCAAAGGGTACAAGCACAGCAGGGTCTCCGAGATGAAGAGATACGGAGCAAAGGTAGTCCTTGTTGAGGGCCCATACGAGACAGCCGTATCGCTGAGTGTCGAGGCCGCGAAGGCGAATGGATGGTACGACGCTAACCCTGGGAGCATAAATGACCACGCGAGCCTCGACGCCTACTCTGAGATAGCCCGTGAGATAGTTGAACAGCTCGGCGACGCGCCTGCGGCGATAGCTATACCTGTGGGCAACGGAACCACGCTGGTAGGCGTCTATAACGGTTTTAGGAGGATGTACAAGGCGGGAGACACGACGAGGATTCCTAGAATCATAGCGGCGAGCACTATACATGTTAACCAGCTTGTATACTCGTGGCTAATGGGCTCCATAGACCCACTGCCAGTGAACACGTACCTTGCAAGGGAGACCCCTGTCAACGAGCCCCTGGTCGCAATACAGTCCCTAAACGCAAAGGAAGCACTCATGGCTATATACCACTCTGAAGGCGTCGCCTACGCCTACATGGACGATGAGATGGTCGAGATGTCGCTGTTGCTGAGGGCTGTCGAGGGGGTAAACGCTCTCCCAGCGTCGTCTTCTTCCCTTCTGGCTGTGAGGGACTTCCTGTCTCGGGAGCAGGTCGACGGGCCAGTCGTAGCGGTGATTACTGGGAGATGGAGGAGGGAAAAGCAGTAGTACTGGCCGAGGGTTTGTATTCTTCGACAGACGGCAAGACGGCGCACGGCCTCGTGAGGAAAAGCCTTCGATACAAAATCGTTGGAGTTATTGACAGCACGCTGGCTGGAAGGGACGCGGGAGAAGTGCTGGACGGCAAGCCTAGGGGGATAAAGATCTATTCTTCACTAGGGGAAGCCTTAAGAGAGCACCCAGACACAAGGTTTCTAATAATAGGCGTCGCTACAGCCGGCGGAAAGTTGCCAGAAAACTATAGGGCCATAGTGAAAGAGGCCCTGAAGAAGGGTCTAAGCATAGTTTCTGGTCTCCACGAGTTTCTGAGCGATGACCCAGAGTTAATGCGGCTCGCAAGGGAGCACGGCGCAGAAATAATTGATGTCAGGAAGATCTACTATAATAAACGTGTCTTCTATACTGGCAGGATAAGAGAAGTCAAAGCCCTCAAGGTCGTAGTTATCGGGACTGACTCAGCGATAGGCAAGAGGACCGTAGCCCACATGATTACAGACGAGCTTAATAAGAGGAGTGTAAAGGCCGTATTCGTGGGGACCGGCCAGACCGCGTGGATGCAGGGTGCAAAATACGTGTTTGTTCTCGACAGCGTAATCAACGACTTTATCCCGGGGGTTCTCGAGGAAACTGTCTTGAGGGCATACGTAGAGGAAAAACCCAAGGTAATCGTTGTGCCCGGCCAGGGGTCGCCTTTGCATCCAGTTTTTCCAGGTAGCTACGAGATCCTCAACCTCCTGAAGCCTGAAGTAGTCGTTCTCCAGCATGCCCCTGGAAGGAAGCATCTAGACGGCTTCCCAGAGTACCCCATGCCTCCCCTGGAAAAGTTCCTAAGGCTCGTGGAGCTCATAACGGATAGAAGGGTATATGCAATAACGATCAACACCGAGGGCCTCGGCAGAGAGGAGGCGCTCCGAGAAAAAGAGAGAATCGAGAAGGAGACAGGCATACCAACGGTCATCCCGCTACTGGAAGGGGTAGGCAGAATCGTCGACTTGATGCTGAGAGATTTCCCCGAGCTAAAGGTGTAGAGGATTGGTAAATCTGAAGTGCTTCGACAGGATCATCGTTGGTCCAGCCGAGGTAAAGGGTAGAAGGACTAGCGTCAAATACACGCTGGAGTTCGACGGGCTCAGGAAAGAGTATGAATTAGTCAACGTTTATCCCGAAGACATCGACCAAAGGGTCCTATCAGCCTTCTTCAATGTTGCCGGCATTGTCCCAGCCATAAACTATACCTTGTTCAGCGACGAGATAAAGCTTGACCTCGAGCTCGACCAGGTAGACTTGAAGTTTTTCGAGGACATGTCACGTGTAACGGCAAGAGACATATTTGTAAATAGGATAGTCAACCGGACTGGGCTCATAAGGGAAGAGTACCTTCCCAATCCAGAAGACGTAACCCCGGAAGACGCAGAGCCGAAGGCACACGTCTCGGCCGAGAAAATAACTAGCAAAGATATTGGCCCCGTCCAGCTCGACGAGAAGAGCTGCGGCGTAATGTCGTCAGGTGGAAAGGAAAGTCTCTTCACGTATGGGTTGCTCCGAGAAATGGGCTGCAATGTTTACTCATTCTTCCTCAACGAGTCTGGGAGACACTGGTGGACAGCCCTAACAGCGTACAGGGAGCTGGCGAGGAGGGACCCAAACACCAGGAAGGTCTGGAGCAACATTGACAGGCTTTTTGCCTTTATCGAGAAAAACATGAAGATAGTTGTCCCATACTACTGGAGGAAAAACAGGGAAATCTACCCCGTAAGGCTCTTCTGGTACGCTAACTATATCCTCTCATTTATACCAATAGCGCTTAAACATGGGGTCGGCAACATAGTTATGGGCAACGAGTTCGACGACCCATCCGGCCTCACATTCGAGTACAAGGGCATAAGGCACTACTATGCAACCTTTGACCAGAGCCTAGACTTCGACAACTACATGACAGGCTACTTCAAGGCCAAGGGGCTCGACATAAAGCAGTGGTCCCCACTGAGGCCACTGACGCCCATAAGCATGCTGAAAATATTCAAAGACAGGTATCCAGACCTAATCCCACTTATAACTAGTTGCCACTCCACACACATAGAGAACGGCGTAGTAAAGCCATGCGGAACCTGTTTCAAGTGCAACGGGGTACAGCTAATGCTCCTAGCAGTCGGAATAGACCCTAGGCTCCTAAGATACGAAGACAAACACATAGAGACCCTGCCGCAGAGAATAGCCAGGGGACTAATAAGGCTAGAGCCATCACTGATACAGCACTCGATATACCTTGCTACACAGAGGGGCGTGTGGAAGCAGGGAAAAGCGGAGCCAGTGTGGCACGTCGAGATGCTACACTTCGACAACATCAATGCTACGCCCACCTTTATACCGCACAAGTGGCTGAGGAGAAAGGTTCTCGACCTATACGAGAAATATACGCTGGGATATGTGAAGCTAGTAGGCGACAAGTGGGTGCCGATGACAAGAGAAGAGATAGAGAGGATAAAGGAAACGTAAAAACTTATATAGGTATTTGTGTATAATTTATACGAAAATACATGTCAGGAGAAGAACTAAAAAACGAACTAGAACAAATGCTGAAAAACATTGAAACAAGGCTAAACGACTTGCTCGCTAGTATAGATAGGCTGGTTGCGGAGGGAAAAACCCAGGAAGCATACAATCTTTGGAAACAGGAATCCACAAGCATGATGAGTGATTTTCAGGCGTCATTCGAAAAGTTCCGCGAGAAAGCCAAGACAAGCGACGAGGCTACACAGCGAGAGCTCGAAAAAATATTCGAGGAGAAATTCAGGGAGATAAAGTCTTCCCTAGAGAAAATCTCGCAGAAGCTTTCGAAGCCCTCACAGTTCGAGTCACAAATATCGCAGTCACTCAGCACGATTTCTAAGAGCCTAGAGAATATTGGCGTGATTATAGGTCAAGCAATAGACTCCGTCACGAAAGGCCTAGAAGAAACATTCAAAACAATTGGCAAGACCCCCAACATTGTCTCGGCGAGAATAAACAGGAAAGACCTCGAAATTATAGACGAGCTCGTCCAGGCGGGCATATTCAGGACTAGAAGCGAGGCTGTAGCATTCTTCGTGTCCAAGGGCATTGAGGCAAGCAAAGACTGGGTGCAAAGGGCACTGGACCAAGCGAGGAAAATCAAGGAGCTCCAGGAATCCCTCAGAAGAGAAGTGGAGAGCCAGTTCAAAGAAGAGTAGGCGTCTCTTCCTAGCGCAACTGGAACAGTTTAGTAAGCTAGAAAGTCTTTTTTTACAGGCACCTTTTGGAAAGATTTTTATAACAGATGCGAATATTCCTACCAGAATATTCACATGGAGCAAATTGTGCTTAGGCGGAGAGAAGCTGAGGAACTTAAGAAGGCGAGGGGCTGGCTACTTGTATATGGTAGGAGAAAGGTTGGTAAAACTTTTCTGCTTAGAAGGGAGCTTTCTTGGAGCATTTATGCAACTGTAACGAGGTCTAGGGAGATTTTTCTTGAAAGCAATGGGGGCATCGAGAAGACAGGTTTAGAGGAGGGGCTTCAGCGTGTCGTAGATGCCCTCAGAAGGGGGGAGTGCGTAGTCATTGATGAGTTCCAGAGGCTTCCTGAAAACTACTGGGACATGCTGGCCCTTGCGCACCCTTTAGGCAGGCTCGTGCTTTCTGGGTCAAGTTTTGGTGTTGTTGAGAAGGTTTTTTCCAGGAGGAGCCCCCTGCTGGGCCTGGTGAATCCTCTCCGGGTCGATGTTGTAAGCTATGCGGATGCAGTTTCTTCTCTTGTGGAAAGGCTTAATCCTGAAAAAGCACTGCTTTGGGCAATAATTGTTAGGGATCCATGGATTGTCCCCTTTGTTGACCTAAGCCTGCCCCCTGCGGTTTTCATTGCTGAAAACGCTGGGAGGCTGGCGCTTGCAAGTATGGGTCTTGTTGGAGAGGTGTTCGTGGAGGAAGAGAGGAGACTCACAACGCTGTATGAAGCAGTGCTGAGGTTGCTCGCAGAGGGTTATTGGAAGCCGGCCGAAATCGCGGGCGTCTTGGCTCCTAAGGGGCTCGTGGAGGGTGGAGCCTCTGCTGTTGTGGGTATACTTGAGCGAATGGTGAAAATGGGATTAGTCAGGAAGTTAAAGGCTTGGAGATCTGGAGGAGCCAAGGTCTACTACAGGCACTCTTCACCACTACTGTCGCTGGTCTACTATTTGGATCAAAAATTTTCGGTGAGTGAGGGCTACCAGGCTACCCCGGAGGCGGCAAACACGGCACTGGGAAGAGAGGCAGAAGCATGTATTGCCGAGCTAATGGCTGAAAGGTACTCCGGTGTAGCAGGGTTTTATGTTTCACCGTTTGGAGACGTAGACGTAATTGTACTTAAGGGTAAAAGGCCCATCGCAGGCTACGAGGTAAAGCTAGGTAGCATTGAGCAAAACGAGGCCAAGAGAGCCCTTGAAAGAATACACTCCCTAGGAATACCCCACGCGGGACTCATCAGCCTGAAAGAAAAACCTCCAGAAATAGAGGGCGCTGAGACGCTTGGTCCCGACGAATTAGTCTCTCTTGCAAAGATGGTCAGCGAGACAAAAATCTCCACACAGAAGGCTCATGAATCAGGTGAACTTTTTTGGGATAACAAATGAAGAGCTCATTGCTACTGGCACGTTAGAGGCGAGATCAATGCTTGAGGAAATTGAGAGTAAAATTGAGAAAGCCCGGAGGATTTTAGAGTCACTTAACTATCACCTGGATGTCTCTGCTCAAGATCTTGTCGACTACATGTCTACTGATACCTACACTGAGGACAAGGTTAACTTTAGAGATGTTCTCGAAAACGAATATCTTCTGATACACGAGCTCGTTGAGATAAATGAATGGAAGAAAAGGGGTTTTAAAATTCACAGGAGGATAATTGTTGATTCTCCCAGAACACTAGTTTACACAACTCACTATATTGCACTCGAAAAGGAAATAGAATACGCACTGCAGAGAGGAGATTACGCTTGGGCAAAGGAGAGGATCAGAAGTCAATTAGAAGACCCATATATGCCGGAAGAATTTAAACCACAAGCCAAGCTAATTCATGAAAAGTTCATTAAAATCCTAGAGAGCAAGGAGAAATCACTCGATCCCTGAACCTCTGTCCTCAGGCTTTGAGGCCTAAGCTCATCTGAGCGTAAAGAAGAGTTTCTCCGTTAGGGGTTTTCCAGGAGCACTTTCCCGTTTTTAGCATCCAAGACGACTCTTGTCTTCCCAAGTTCAACTATTCCCCGTGAGACACGAAAGCTCTCCCCGCAGAAGTAATTAGCGGTTGCTTGGAGAAAGATATCGCAGGAAAAGACCTTCTGAGATGCATCGCCGAGTCCTATATTTCAAAGTATTCTGACCCAAAAATGAGAAACCTCTTGCTACATTCCCTCTCAGCCTCAAGCCACTATGAGCCCCTAGCCGAGTTGCTCAAGAAGACATGCGGGGAACTGTTGCAAAAGGCAACGCTGAAGGTTTTCGGAGAACTTAACACAAAGAACATTGTAAAGATGAGGGTTCTTTTGGGCGATTTAATGTGTTACTCTAAGCCTACGGAGCTTAGCGAAAAAGAATACATAGAAGAAGTCTTATCCATTATATATGAGAGTTCCAATAAGTGAACCACGTTAAACGAGAATCATGGAAAAAGGTTTCTTGGGCATCAGTTTAGAGGAGATATGCTTGCCGATTGTCCAAATGTTTTCCTGATTTCTTCGATGAGGAACTTTTCCACCTTATCGACAATATTGCTTGCCTCTTCCTCGCTGCTGGAAGAAGCATATACGTGTATCTCTACAACTGGCACCCCATCCTCGAGACCGCGCGGGTGGCTCTTTACGTATGCCTTTTCGTCGATTTTAAGTGCTCTTCTAAGTATTGGTGTAAGGTCTGCCTCTGGGACACCCTTTACCCTAATCATTTTTTCCCTATAGAAGTACGGCCTCCCCCTTGACTTGAGGATTGGCTCGACGTGGTCTTTAAATATTGCTTCCATTTCTGCTGGTACCCCTGGAAGAACAATGATCAGGCGTGAATCTGTCTCGACCATTATTCCGGGAGCCGTCCCCACTGGGTTTGGCAGGGGTCTAGCGCCCTTGGGTAGCTTTGCCATTTTTTCGCGTTCAGGGGTGAGGGGGTAGCCCCGCTTAGCGTATTTTTCCTTGAGCATTTCGAGCGCCTCGGGGTTTGTCTCGAGCTCCCTGTTGAGCGCCTTTGCTAGGGCTATGTTTGTAATGTCGTCTGGTGTGGGTCCCAATCCGCCCGTAGATATGACGAGGTCTGCCCTGGAAACCGCCCTATGGAACTCCTCTACAATGTCGTCCATGTTGTCTGGCAGGACGATTATTCTCTCTACACAGTAGCCTAGGAGTGTTAGCCTCTGGGCGAGCCACGACGCGTTCGTATTGGTGACTTTTCCAATTAAGAGCTCGTTTCCAATGGAGAGTATGTATGCCTTAGCCTTGCAGTCCATGTGGAGAATAGTATTTTAGGGGGCGATAAACTTATTGTAGCAGGATGCCCAATTTTGTAGAGGGTCGGAGAAGTGGCTTTAACTGGTCTTCAGGTAAGGTTTGCCGAGAAGGGCGACCTAAAACAGGCAAAAGAAATACTCAGAAAGTCTTTTACTGGCTCCTATAGGTATTGGAGCGAGCTCCTCCTCGGCAGGCTAGACACTCTCGTTGCCATTATGGATGGGCGAGTCGTAGGTGTGGCCGAAATATACACAAAGGAGACTAAAACCCACGGGAAGATAAGCGTAATAAGCTTTATAGCCGTAGACCCCGGCTACAGGGGCAGGGGCATAGGTAAAAACCTTGTAGCCGAGGCAGAAAAGATATTCAGGGAACATGGCTGTAGATATTCTGCGGCCAGCACTAGGCGAGACAATTTGGCCTCGATAGGTATGTTCACGAAAATGGGCTATTCACTGTATAGGCGGGGAGAAAAAGAATTCGAGGAGCTTGAGGGGCCGCTCTATGCTTACGAGGACGATATAATCCTTGTTAAGAAGCTAGGATAGAATTGGCCTATTGAAATTCCCAAAAACACTATAAATGGCCCGCAAAAAATTAAATCGTAAAGCCCCTAAGGAATATATGGCTTACAGGGACGTTGTCGCGTTCCTCGCTATCTCGTTTGGGCTCGCATTCCTGGCCGACGTACTCGTATTCACGATTTCGCAAAATGTGCCATCTCCCCTTGTTCTGTCACAGGTAGCTCTTTTGTGGGGCCTCTTCAGGATGTATACCCCCACTGTCGGTGCGGCTGTAGCCTTACGGATGTCTGGGAAGAGTATATCCGGAGAATTTAAAAGCTATCTTAACGTGAGGGATAAAGCTGTCTACTGGTATTTTCTGGCACCCCTAATAGTTTACATTGCACTAGGAATCTACTTTCTCATAGGCCTAGCCTTCAACGTCATCGACCTAGAAAAGCCTGTAAGGATAATAGCAGAGCAGGGAAAAATATCCATAGAAGCCGCCCGAGTACTCCTGCTTGTACAGCTTGTCTCCGCTTACCTAGTAGCCCTAACCATCAATGCTCTCTACGCTTTGGGCGAAGAGATAGGGTGGCGAGGCTACCTCTATAAGCGGCTAGGCTCTGCTCCAAGCCTTGGAAACAGTTTCATCGTAGGAACCGTCTGGGGACTGTGGCATGCAACAGCTATAGGGCTTCTAGGACACAACTATCCAAACTTGAAGTGGCTCGGTGTTCCAATTTTCGTGGTGTTATGCATACCTCTAACATTTATAATGCTAATCTTAGTATCCAGGACTGGGAGCATACTTCCCTCAGTCTCTCTGCATGGAGCTCTAAACGCGCTTTGGGCATTAACAATATTGACGAATAATTTAGAGGATGCTACTGGAGAACTTCTGGGTGGGAATGGCCTATTGGGAATACTCTCTTTAGTACTTGTGGCCACAATTGCGAAGATTTTTCTGGGAACAAGGGGCAACGTAAATTAGCTAAGACTTTCTTTCCGAAAAAATAGACATGAGATACTATGGCTATTGTATCGTCTTGATGTCTGGGGTTCTTATCAGCTTTAATTGTGTCTCGTGACTTGCGAGTGGACACATTGGATCCGAGGCAAATAGGTCTCCTGTTAATGCAAGGGTTCTAGCTCTGCAGCCCCCACACACGTCCCTATACTTACAAGTGGCACATGGACCCTTAAGATTACTTCTGTCTCTAAGAGCCCTGAATACTGGGCTGTTTCTCCATATTTCGAGTGCTGACTGTTCCCGCAGGTTTCCAGCTTTTATGGGGACGAATGCACATGGCCAGACGTCGCCGTTGGGCTTTATGTAGAACATTCCACTGCCCGCGCTACATCCCTTAAAGAATGGGGAATAGATTTTGAACAGTGGAGAATCTTTAAGGAGATAGGCGAAGTATTCGGGCAGACCTACTGGCACGATTACAGGCTTTACTTCTCGCTGTATTTTCTTTACTCTCTCCATAACCTGCAGAAATTCTTCACGGGTTAATAGCAAGTTCTTTAATTCTTCTCCCCTTCCAAACGGCAACAGCTGGTAGAGAAACACGACATAGGCCCCAAGCCTGTCAGAAAGCCGCATCAAGTCCTCTAATTGGTCGAGGTTCAGCTTGGAGAGCGTGACATTTATGTGGATATATAGACCTTCGCTGGCCGCGTTCTTTATTCCCTCTATGGCGCGTTGAAAAGCCCCAGGCACGCCTCGGTACTCGTCGTGTTGCTCCGGCTTTACAAAGTCTATGCTAGCAGCTATACCCTCAACTCCCAGTTCCCGCAATTTCTTTGAAACGCTCTTTGTGATTAGAATCGCATTTGTAGCTAATACAACACTGAAGCCGAGACTCTTAGCGTAAGAGATAAGCTCGTAAATGTCTGGCCTGACAAGTGGTTCTCCACCTGTAAAGACAAGTACGCGGAACTCAGGAACCTCGGCAAGCTTCCTTATTACTTCTTTAGCTCCCTCAGTGTCTAGCTCGTCTGGGTATGGTTTACCCCCTCTGGCGTGGCAGTGCTTACACCTAAGATTACAGGCGGCAGTAACCTCGTACACTGGATGTATAGGCATCCCGAAACAGCCAAAGCCAATAGCCCCTGCGGCAGTGCGCAACAGTAGTCCGGCCTCTGGAAGCCACCTGTCCAATCCAGGCCAGCCCGTCAACTCCTTGAAAGCAAGTAGACTGCCTACTTGTCTCAAGACCAACGTAGGAGGAATATAGAAAGGTAAAACATGGGGAGCGCGTTCTGGCACTAAATCCACCTGGCTACAATGAATCCAAGTGATAGGAGAAAAGTCGTGAGAACAAAAACCAAAATAGTGTTTTTCATGGACGGGACGAGGCCTCGAGGATTATCAATATTCTTCACTGCATTCCTAGTAGCTTGTATCGCTATGGGAAGCGTAACCAAGGAGAACAGTGTATATAGAGGAAACATTCTAAGAACGACACCGGCAATAACGGTAGCATATGCCAAAATGAAAAACCATGGATATACGAGGACAGCCTTCTTCTTTCCCAGCCTAACGATCATGTTTCTTTTACCCACAGTTTTGTCGGCTTCATAGTCTGGAAACTCGTTGATCCAAATGACCGCGGTGATCAGGAAGCCTGGTACCAGAGATGCGAGAAGTGCCACTGTGTCTAAGCGGCCTGTCTGGACAAGGAAGCTGCCAAGCGTAATGAATGGGCCATAGCTAAGCCCTATCATTGCTTCGCCTATTCCTCGATACGCAAAAGCAAAGGGAGGAGCCGTGTAGCCTAGAGCAGCTATCATTCCCAAGATTGTTAAAACTAGAACCAGTGGTCCGCGGAGCCAGGTTAGGTACAGGCCTATTGCGACCGTGACCAGAGATGCGAAGAGCCCAGCGTCAAAAACTTTTTCGGGATTCAGCAGGCCTGAGGGGAGAACCCTGCTACCAGAGTTGAAAGGAGTGACATGTTCATCTTTGACAACAAGATCCACTCCGCTTTTAAAGTCAAAGTATTCATTGAAAGTATAGCTTCCAATCATTGCAGTAACTATGCCGAAGAGTGTCAGCAAAAATAGGTCGGGACTCAATAGGCCCTCAACATAGTATGCAACTGAAAAACCGAGAATCACAGGTGGTATGCCGGCTGCAAAGAACTTGACCCGTATAACGTTCATCCATGCAAGTATTTTTTCCAAGCTGTTATCCTTCATTGTGAATCCGCTTTTCTTTTTTCATGAATGCTATAAATTTTATCTAAAGCTACCCTTAGCAATTTTTAGCACTACAAAGTTATCAACAATGTGTGTCCTATGTCAGCGAGCTTTTCGTGGAGATTCCTTATCCTATGGATGGTCTGTTTGGAAGGAAACATGAAAGAAAGAAGAGGTTCTGAACATTAAATGCTTACAACAAGTTGCCCACCGCGGAGGCTTGCAACGACATAGAACTTCTTTATGCCGGTCTTAGCCGTGAACTCTGTCCACTTGTCTGTGTAGGCCAATACAACTAGGCCCCCCACGGGAATAGCTTTTGCCTGCTCAGCTATGCTATATAGGGCCGACAAAGACTCAAAGTTTTTAGCTGTGCCCTTAACGAAGAGTACCCTTGAGTCCCTCTTTATAGCCTCCTTAGGGACATGTAGGTAGACATACTCCTCTCTCTCAGAGGAGTTGTAGGGAGCGGAGTAAAACTTGCCCCAGCTTGTCCACGCATGCTCAGTAGCTACACAAGCGTCTGCCGAGAGCCACTCTGCCAAAACAACTGCGAGGGCACTATTCTTTTCCCCAGCCGTCATGACTAGATTGACCTCGTCGTCCTTAAAATGCTTCCATGCAAGATAGCCCACAAGGTTCAATATCCTCGGGTTAAAGAGGAGGCGCCACTCCTCAGCTACCCCTGTCTCCCTGGAAAGGGCCTGCTTCAGGGCCTTCTCGATGAGCCTGTTTTCACGGATAGCGTCAAGTATCTTTTTCGCTGTCTGCCTCTCGGGAAACTGGGAAAAAGTAGTGTACCTCCAGAGAAGCTGGCTGGGCATGTCCAGGATCTCCTCGAGCTCTTTGAAGGTATAGACCTCCTTCAGGCTGTTCAAGAGCTTTGCAACTATATACGAGCTCTCCTCGGTCTCGCCTATACTCATACACTACAATCTTGTTTTGTCTCACCTGGGTATTAAGTTTAATGTCATAAATGTTCCAAGCACTATTTAGCCTCAATCTTGCCCTGAAACTCAGGAAGTCCATACCTGTCTAATAAATTAAACTAAAAATGAGCGAAAGAATTGATGAAAGGTGAAGTCTTTGTTGAACTACGATGAGCGTCCGATCCTCGTTTTCTGGGGAACATAGAAAGCATGCCTCTTGAAGTGCAAGCACCGCAGGGCATTGGCTAATTCATATAGCGTGCTCGATCTCTTAAAATATATAAAAATTTTCTAGGGAAATATTGATAAGGATCCAAAAAGACCTATTTAGTGAAAAGCCATGATGGAAGTTGAAAACTTTTACCTCTTGCTTCACCCTAGGCCGGCATACCTCATTGGAAGCGGAAAGGTAGGCGAGAAAGTCAACTTTATGGCCGCTAGCTGGGTCTCGCCTGTGAGCGAAGAGCCTCCACTGGTGGGGGTAGCCATTGACGTCAATAGCTATACAAGGGAGCTTATCGACACGTATGGGGAATTCACTGTGAACGTTCTGCCTTTACAGTCGCTCGAGAAGCTCTACTATGCGGGGACTGTCTCTGGTAGAAGCGTGGACAAGACAAAGGTTATCAGCTACAGGAAGGGAGAAAAAGTCGATGCCCCCGTTGCAGAGGAAACTATCGGTGTGGTTGAGTGCCGTGTATACACCAGCATAAAGACGGAAGACGTTGTTTTCTACCTTGGCAAGGTTCTCTCTGCCAAGGCTGACGAGCGCTTTTTCGGGAAGAGGAGTGGATGGGATCTGAAAAAGACTAATTTGCCGCTACACAATTGGGGCGCAGGCTTCTATGAGGTTGGCCGGCTACATATAATTCGGAAAGGTGGCCCCTAGCTCTGGGGCTTTACTCCGAGGTTTATGACTTCTATTTCTATAACTGGAACGCTCTTTTCCTCTTTTAATTCGCCTACCTCAGTAGAATATATCTTTATCTTGCCGTAGCCAATCTTGTCCCCTGTTAGGCGCCTAACGCTCTCGGTTACATATACTGCTTTCGAGATGTTTCTCCCGTGGGCCTTAACGATTACTCTCTGTGCGCCCTTTCCAAGCATGTTTATGAGCTCAAGAGTATAGGATCCCTCATGCTTTTCCCCAACAACTATCTCGTGTACAAATTGGCTCATTATGTTAATATTGCTTTGGCATAATAAATATTTTCTTATTTCCTCAACAGAACAACGAGTAGACCTCCAGGAGTCTTCTCTGTTTTGACAAAGCCCATTGATTCAAGCCTTTTTATCCTCCTGAGGGCAGTTGTAGACGGCAATCCAAGGGCTTCACGTATCTCCTTTAGATAGGCCTTCCCGCCCATGGACTTCAAGTAGTCGATGATTGCCTGGTCCTCTTCAACTAGTGTCTCGGGGGCCTTTTTGTTTCTCCCAGTAAGCAAAAAGCCCAAAATAATTACGGCCAGCGCTAGGGCTAGTACAAGGATCCAGAGAGTATAGTCTTCTTTTGGAGGAACATTTGTAGGTGTCGTCGCTTGTGATGGTGCAGGTGGCTTTCCTTCGCCCGGTAGCCCGGTCTCAGCCAGCTCGAGCTGTAGACTTGTTGAGAGGTTTCCGAAGCCGAGGTACACATAGCCCGGCTTGTAGGAGATCTCGTCTGGGGTTGGATATATGCCTAGAACGGTATATGTCTGGCTAATGTAGATGTTAAGCTTCTGGTTTATGGGTTGCAAGGTAAGAGAAATGGTAGAAACATTTCCTAGGTCACACGTGAAAGTTACGTTTACGTTGGTATTGGGGTCCCCATATATTTGTAGAGTTGAACCGCTAAGCGTGTATGTTGGGACACCTTTCTCTGGGTAAACGGCAACTGTTGGGACACTACAGGGGAGATTTACCTCTGCCACTCCCTCGCTGGAGAGAGGCAAGAAAATGAAGCCCCTTAGGACCCCACCCTCCTCTATGTAAAGTGTTTCTACGGGCTGTCCAGAAACCAATACTAGTCCTATAGCTAGATAGATCAGTAAAGCTCCCCACATGAGGCGGATAGTTTTTCCACTCATTGTTTCCTTATATTTAGCCCTAAAAAATAAAGTTTTTTTATTGCCGAGAGTGCCTAGACGAGTCCCGGATACATGTATTTTTTGCCCCGAGCTTTTTTGATCTGGTCCCACTCGTGCAGAATCTTTACAGCCTCGTTTGCAACCCTAATTGCCATCTCCACGCCTGCGTTCTCTACAAGCTCGTTTTTTATCCTATTTGCGACGGCCGCTAGGACTGCTCCAGCCCTAGCCCCATATATGTTCGAGAGGGTAAACAGGGTTGAAGCCTCCATCTCGAAGCTCAGCACCCCGGCTTTCTGCAGGTCAGGGATGAGGTCACGCATCCAGCTCTGCTCGTACTGCCTGTATCCTGGACGCGCCTGGCCCGTGTAAAAGGAGTCGGTCGACGCGACTATGCCAACGTGGTACCTGGCTCCGAGGGACTCTGCGGCATGGATGAGGGCGGAGACAACCTCGAAGTGCGCGAATGCCGGGTACTCGACCCTCACGTACTGCTTGCTTGTGCCGTCGAGCCTCACGGCGCCAGTAGCAATGATTATGTCTCCCACCTCGATGTCTGGCTGTATCGCGCCAGTCGTCCCGACCCTTATAAATGTCGAGGCCCCAACCCTTAGTAGCTCCTCTACAGCGATTGCGGTAGCGGGCCCGCCGATGCCTGTTGATGTGCATGAGACGGGGACGCCCTTATATCTGCCTGTATATGTGACGTATTCGCGGTGGCGGGCTACTTCCCTTTGTTCATCCCAGAAGCTAGCTATCCACGGCACTCTTTCAGGGTCTCCTGGCAAAAGAACAAACTCTGCAACGTCTCCGGGCTTGCACCTGATATGGTACTGGAGCCCCTCCTCGGTGGATGCCTTTGATGCTGAGAATCTCTTCACGGTGCCTTTGCTTGACATGGAAATTTCATAAATTAAGAAAATTTAAAAATAAAAATATTTTTTATCCGAGCTGTTCTCTCCAAGCCTTTACATCTGACTCTGTCTGTGGGAGTGGTACCTGTACTTTGCCTTCACGTATCTGTGCCTCTAGCTCGCTTACCGCCTGCCATACCCACTGTGGTACAGAGTCCCTCATTGCCTTTACCTTGGCCCTGATCTGTTCTGGATCCATGGGTAAGACTTTCTTGCCTACATATTGTTCAGCCGCCTGTCCCATTTTTATGAATTCATCTAGGTCGTTGAGTGTACTGACGGATATACCCTCCATTGATTCGCCGTCCACTTTTGTTCCGATTCCTAGGAGAAGAATCCCGTTGTTTTTCACAGCTATGTCCTTGAATTTGCCCTTCTGTACTAGGTAGGCAGCGTAATATACTCCTTTGTCGACCCTCTTCATCATGCTTGCAATCACGAAGCCTGGGTTGATCCAGTCTTGGTCAGCGTCTACCCCTATCCAGAATGGTGGACCCATGTTGAGGCCTCTGGCCTTGGCTATTTCGTCTAGTGCCTGGTTTATGCCGAGCCCAAGTGGGCCTGCGACGTTGTATACAGCGACGGCTTTTTTGGCATACATTGCTTTTGCGGCTTCGTAGCCCTTGGTGATGTCGCTAAAGGTTCCCGTGTAGGTCCAGAGGACTCTCTCTTTAACAGGTTGGGCCAATATGTTGTCTGGGTTCTTGATTTTTGACGCATACTGGTCTGGGAACTTCTGCTTGTACCATTCTATGGCCCAGTTGCATCCCCACTTGTAGCCTATCTCGAACTTCCAGAGAACTGGTATCTCAATTCCTAGAACCATTCCTACGTGTGGATAGTCATAGTTGATGGCTAGGAGGCATGCAAGTGCACCTACGAGCGCGCTTCCCTTGTGCTCCTCAAACTTTATGTCGATGAGGTTTGGCAAGGGGTACTTGTCAGGATACTTCTGTTTAACTACGTCTTGGGCATATGTATCGATGCCTGCAAAATACTTGTCGGGATACTTTACTGCTACCTGGGCTAGGGCCTCGCTAAGCAGGAAGCCTACGCCCACAATTAGCTTAGTGTTCGGGTCCTTTGCGGCTGTCTCAAGGTTAGGTATGTAGTCAGCCTCTGTCTTGCTAATTAGCTCCATAACGTCCCATCCAAAGTCGCGGGCAGCCTCTTCTGCGCCTTTGAAGCCCATGTCGTTGAAGCTTAGGTCTCCCCTGCCACCGATGTCTGAGACTACAGCTATTTTAGGCTTAGCAGTGACTCCGGCAGGTCTCTGGGTCAATATATAAGCAGCGAGGCCGGCGACGACAATGATGGCGAGAATAATTATTGCATAAATTGTCTTTATGCCGTTTCTTTTCTTCATACAGAAATAATAAGGTTTAATAAACTTTATAAGACTTACGCTGAAGTTTTTTACTCTTTCTTATAGGGTACCCCAAGCGCCCTCGGGAATCTCCGCTTCCCTATCATCACTGCAACAACGACAAGTGTAACAATGTAGGGTATCATGAATACAAAGTAATATGGAATGGTCTCCTTTATCCCCGGCGTGACAGCAAAAGTATAGGCTACTGCCTCTGAGAACCCGAAGAGAAATGCGAAGCCTGTGGCTAGAATTGGGTCTAAACCGCTTGCCACGACACACGCCAAGGCAATGAAGCCTCTTCCAGCCGAGATCTCCTTGACAACTCCCTTGAACCATACAAGAGACATGAAGGCGCCTCCCAGACCGGCAAGGAGACTGCCAATTGTGGCTGTCAGTATCCTGACCTTGTATACGTCTATTCCCGCAGCATCGATTGCCTCAGGCTCTCGCCTGCGGCCCTTATCCAGAGGCCTAGGGCTGTTTTCTGCAACAGCCAGTTGAATACGAATGTGAGAAGCAAGGCCAGGATAGTTAGCTCGCTAAACACAAAGTAAAAGTTCCCTAGAGGTACATTCCACAGCTGTACGAGTACCTCTTTTGGAGGTACACGTATGCCGGGCATGTGCCATACTGCCATTAGGAAGTAGGGGACGAAACCATACGCGAAAATGTTGATTCCCATGCTTGCTACCACTTGGTCGGCTCTTCCATATGTACTTAATACTCCATGTATAAATCCAATAAGTGCACCAGCCAAGGCGCCGAAAAGCAACCCTATGTAGCCGTTTCCAGCCAGCTCGGCTCCGTATACTCCAAGCGTAGCGCCGATTAGGAGTATACCGTCTAGCCCTATGTTTGTTACGCCTGCTTTTTCGTTGATGACCTCGCCTATGGCTGCCAGTGCCAGTGGAGTCATTGCTAGGAGCGCTGTGTCAATTATTTTCAAGGAGCTTATCCCGGCGTACTCAAGTAAAAAGAGGAATGCAACGAAGACAACAATTGTTATGATAAGGCTTTTCTTTATCATAGCGTCACCCCTTGAGGATTCTGGAAAGCCTCTTTGATAGCTCGGGTATAGACAAAGCTATTACAATCAGCCCTATAATTGCCCTGCTAAGCTCCGAGGAAACACCAGAGTATGGTTCCATCAGTCTGCTCCCATTCCATAGGCCACCAATAAATATTCCTGACAAAATGATTGCTAGTGGATGGTTCCTGCCAATTAGAGCTACCCCCATACCGTCAAAGCCGACATTCATTATGTTTCCAAGGGTTCCGTAGAGAGCCCACACAGGCGGCCTCCCAGTGATTACAAGTCCACCTGCCAAGCCGCTGAGGGCTCCAGAGAGTAGGAAAGATGTTATCACGATATTTTTGTAGTTTACACCGGAATATTTAGCTGCGTCAATATTTGAGCCAGTGATTCTTATCTCAAAGCCGATCCTCGTCAACGTTAAGAGGAGGTGTATCAAGACAGCTGAAAAGATAGATACCAGGATTGCGGTGGTTAGGACGGCTGACCCGGGAACAACGCTGAACCTCGCGTTTTCTACTACTGGTAGAGACATCTCTGGGCGGGATGGGTTTACGAGTGGGCCCCTTACAAGAAACATTACGAAGTTGTATGCTATCCAGTTAAACATTATTGTGGAGATTACTTCGTGGACTCCTCTATAAGCCTTGAGCAGTGCAGGCGGCAGTGCCCAGGCAAGTCCAAGAAGCATAGATCCGGCCAGTGCCAATATTAGGGAGAAGGGTGACAGGATTGGGAGAAGCCTTGGAACGAGTCCGCCGAATATGATTGCTCCTATTGCTCCCATGTATGCTTGCCCCTCGACGCCGACGTTGAACATTCCTCCCTTAAAACAGAGCCCAAATGCGATGCCGGTAAGCATGAGTGGTGTAGCATATCCAAGTGTGTCTAGAATGCTTTCTAGGCTTCCGAAGCCGCCATAAAAGAGCCAGTAAAACGCCTTGATAGGGTCGTAGCCGTAGGACAGTATGAGTATCGAGGATGCCAATAGCCCGGCGAGGAGTGCTATTAATGTCTCGGCCACACCACGAACATCAAGGTTGAACTTCTGCATATTGTACGCCCTATTATTTCTCTCTGTAATTAAAAAGATTTCTACAGAAAGAATAAATATTCGGGAAACAATGCTACTAGCAATGAAGGAGCCCTATGTTGTGATGAAGGACATACACAAGACATACCCTGATGGAACAGTTGCACTCAGAGGTGTCGACTTAGAGATTTACCCCGGAGAAATATTGGGACTTCTCGGTGAAAACGGTGCCGGCAAGTCCACACTAATGAAGATACTGTCGGGCTTCATTAAGCCCACTAAGGGAGAAATCTATGTAGAAGGAAAACGTGTAAAGTTCTCCTCTTCGAGAGACGCCCTGGCCAGAGGCATAGCGATGGTTCACCAGGTATTTACACTTGTCCCAAACATGACTGCACTAGAAAACATAATCCTAGGAACCGGAAAAGGTTCCGAAGGCGTTCTCCAGGCGTTAACACCTCTAGATTTTGACTTTGGCAGGCGACAAATAGAGGAGCTCACGAGTAAGCTAGGCCTAAAGATACCCCTAGACACTCCTGTGGAAAGCTTGTCGCTTGGAGAAAGACAAAGAATAGAAATCATAAAGGCGTTAAGCAGGGGTACAAAGGTTCTCATACTCGACGAGCCCACAACTTTCCTGACGCCGATGGAGGTCTCAGAGCTATTCAATTTTGTCAAGAGGTTTAAGGAACAAGGCGGTTCCGTCGTATTCATAACCCACAAGATAAAAGAGGCTCTCGAGATAACCGATAGAATAGTTGTGCTAAGGAAAGGAGCCGTTGCTGGACAACTTAAAACAGGAGATGCTACTCCGGAAAAACTCGCCGAGCTAATGGTAGGGAAAGAAGTAGACCTAGAAGCGTTGACACATCTTGAGCGCATGACCATTACAGGAGAGACCATTCTCAAAGTCGAAGAGTTATGGGTAAACAACGACATGGGAGTTCCAGCGGTTAAAGGGGTCTCTTTCGAGGTAAGGGCTGGCGAAGTCTTTGGCATTGCTGGGGTAGAGGGAAACGGGCAAAACGAGTTGATCGAGGCTGTTACAGGCTTGAGGAAGATTGAAAAGGGCAAAGTATACCTAAATGGCAGAGAGGTAACAAACAGGTCCGTTATAGAGATGTACAAGAGTGGGCTCTCCCATATCCCGGGAGACAGGGAGAGATACGGGTTGATACTTGACTTCACGGTCATGGAGAATAGTATTATTGGCCGTCAGTGGGAGCCCTCTTTCCTAAAGGGGTCCCGCATAGACTGGGAGAAGGTAAGAAAGTATACCGAACACCTAGTAGCCAGGTTTAATGTCGTTGCTCCAAGAATTATTGCTCCAGCAAAGAGTCTAAGCGGCGGAAACAGGCAAAAGCTCCTCGTGGGGCGTGAGCTCAGCAGAGAGTCGTCCCTTATAGTGGCTGTCCACCCAACGAAGGGCCTGGATATAGCCTCCACTCTATATGTGAGGGAGCTCTTACTGGAAGCAAGAAATGCTGGCAAAGCAGTTTTACTTGTGTCAGCAGACTTGGAGGAAATACTCCAGTTGTCAGACAGAATAGCCGTGATGTACGAAGGCAAACTTGTAGCACAAGGAAAAACCAGTGACTTTACACTTGAGGAAATCGGAATGCTAATGGGAGGAGTTGCTCTCCAGAAGGCACCGAAGACAACCTAATTTTTGAAAATTCCCACGTGACAAATAAAGTTTTATAGGTTTGAGCCCTATATTTTCCACATGTCGCCCTGCATAAGCATCGCGGCTTCTAGCCTTGGCGTTGAACAAGGCAACAGGCTAGAGTCACAATATTTGGCTCCAGTGTTGCGAAAGTTAGATGGAGCCTTATACGAGGGTGTACTGACGTCAGGAGAAAACGCAAGGGAATGTCTGACAAGAGTTGTCCTCGTAGCTACGGGGGGAACAGAGGACACAATAATCTCGTTGGCCAAGAAGACAAAGCTCCTTTACCTGCTATACATCGAGGAGTACAACAGCCTGCCAGCAGTCATAGAGGCTGTTGGATACCTGAAAAACAATGGTAAAGATGTCTCTGTCGCAAAGCTGGAAGGCACCCAGCAGATCCAGGAATTATTGGAGAAACTTGGACGCATAGAAAAGACATATGAAAAGATAAGGGTTGCAAGGCTTGGACTGATAGGTGGCATTAGCCCATGGCTTGTCTACAGCAAGGTTGAGCCAGAAACACTACACAAGAGATTAGGGGCGGGACTCGTTGAGGTCCCCCTAGAGGAACTAGTCAAAACCTACAACTCTGTCTCTGAAGTAGAAGTGCCCAGGGAAATAATAGAAAATGCACTTGAAGTAAAGATACCAGTGTCCGAGATACAGAAAGCCTACAGGTTGTACCTAGCCATCAAGCAAGTTATAGCTGAAAAAAGCCTCGACGGCTTGACCATTAAATGCTTCGACATTATAAAGGAACTGGACACCACCGCTTGCCTCGCTCTTTCACTTCTAAATACCATGGGCTTTCCAGTAGCCTGCGAGGGAGACGTTCCTCTCCTCGTCTCTATGGTTCTAGGCGAATGGTCAACTGGTCAGCCAGTCTTCATGGCTAACCCCGCAATTATAAGTGGAGACAGTGTCCTCTTCGCCCACTGCACGGCCCCCCTCATCTCGTCCTACTCTCTAATGACCCACTTCGAGAGTGGCAGGGGTGTCGGAATAATGGTAAAATTTCCCGTAGGCGAAAAAGTCACAGTATACAGGGTTAATCCTAACCTAGAAACTCTCCGAATATTTACAGGCACAATTCTAGAGTCTCCATGGAGTAACAGGCACTGCAGGACACAAGTAAAGGTCAAACTTTCACAGCCTAGAGTAATATTGGATAGGAGCTTTGGAAACCACTACGCACTGGTTTTAGGCGACCACACTGAGGAACTATCCGGCGTAGCAAGACTCCTGGGTCTAAACCTGGAAACTTATTGAGGTTTTCCCTAATTTTTAAAGGATTTGCATAAATTTTGTTGGATCATACTAGTTGTGATGCTGGTAGTAATAACTGGTCCCATGTTTTCGGGAAAAACTACAGAGCTTATAAGGCGAATCGAGAGACAAATGATAGCTGGCAGAAGAGTCGTAATATACAAGCCAACAATAGACACGAGGTATCACCCATCAAGCGTCATATCACATAATGGTCTAAAGATCAACGCATTGGTGGTTCCTCCCGACGAGGAAGGAGTAAAAAGAATAGCCAGCGAAACCATAAACTATGACGTTATAGGGATAGATGAGGCACAATTCTTCCCATCCATACTGGCAGAGGAACTCAACAAGCTAGCCATAGAAAAAATGATAGTTGTCTCAGCTCTAAACCTAGACTTCAAGGGAGAACCCTTCGAAACAACAATGAAGTTGCTCGCCTACGCAGACAAAGTTGTAAGCTTGACAGCAATATGCAAAGTCTGCGGAAAACCCGCCACTAGGACCCAGAGGCTCATAAACGGCAAGCCTGCACCAAGAGACAGCCCAAGAGTCCTCGTAGGCGGCTCAGAAACATACGAGGCAAGATGCAGAAAACACCATATAGTCCCCTAGATGGTCCCCTCTAAGTTTACAAACATCAGAAGCGCTCTAGAAACTTTTTTTATGTGTTCTAGAATGGACTCCAAAGACTGTGTTTTTAGATGCTCGATTTTTCCGCTTATATGTTTATGGTGGGGTACGTATATATTTCTGGATGGTGTGGTCTGTTATCTTAAAAGTAAACGTTTAACTTAGATTTTATGAACATCACAATATTATGATGATAGGAGAACATTCATTATTTAACCTGAGATACTTATTGTACAAGATACTAGGCATGTATAAATACATTTTAAACGGAAACCCCCATTAATAGTAAAAATAAAATAAAACATTTAGCAGAATTTTTAAATAACTGTTTTGCGAAGAAATACTCGCTGAAAGCTTGGTGAAAATTTGGATAAAAGAACTGTGTCCATAATTCTAGGAGTACTGGCAGTTTTCCTAATCGCCCTATACTTTATACCGATACCGGGAGGACCGTCTGGCGAACCAAAGCTAGAATACAAAATCTTAACCTCGAGACACATTATAAGCGCTGCGTATAAGGTATATGGTAGGCCTGAGCTAGGCCTCTGGGTTGCAAAGGTTATTCTTACAAATAACGGGACATCACCCATATATGACTTGAAAATATCCTATTCCATTGACAAATATTCTGACTGGGTTGAGGGCGGAAAATACCCTGTCCTGTTGCCGGGAAGCACTGTTGTAAACCTCTACTACCCAATTGTTTCCAGCGAGGTCGCCAAGCTGACGACATCTACCCCTTCAAAGGTCAACATCAAGATTACCTATGTCGATGCTAGGGGAGCCCAAAAGGAGATAACTGAGAGTAAATCAATAGAGATTCTCGGGGCACATGACTTTATATTTACAAGTCTCTCTCCAGAGGAAAACACCGGGACGTTCTACGACATATTCAGCAACTATCCCCTAATAGCCGCATTTGTAACACCCACTGACCCCGTTGTTAGGGAATACGCAGACATGGGCAACAAGCTGGCTGGAGGCGCAGGTGCAACACTTTCAGATGAGGAAGCCTTAAAAAGCTTGTCAGGAATGTGGGAGCTCTCTGTCTACAATGGAATATCATATAAGACAGAGCCACAGGCATTTTGGACAGGACAGGTTTCACAGTATGTAAAGTATCCAAGGGATGTGATTAGGGACAGGGCGGGGACGTGTCTAGACACGGCAATCTTCTTTGCCTCGCTGGCTATCGCTCAGGGTCTCGACGCATATGTAGTCCTGATGCCAGGTCATGCCTTCACGGTTGTAGTGCTACCACAAAGTAGACAAATAATACCGATAGAGACAACAACACTAAATCAGAAGGTTTCATTCGAGGAGGCTGTACAGGTAGGGGTAAAAGTGTTAAAAGAAGCTATAAATGGTCCACATTATGTAGTAGATATTAAAGGTTTTCAGGCTTTAGGTATAACTCCTCCCGAGCTCGAAACCCTGCCGCCAGACACACTCGCGAAGTGGGGGATAAAGCTACCCTCTGGCATGTCTGAGAGTCCATCACAAGGCTCGTCTTCAGGCTCGCCGGGCCAGCCTAGCACAGGTGGGTCTCTACAATATACAAACCCCTCGCCAAGGTGGAGCATGTCATATCCGAAGAGTTGGACTGTTTCCCAGCATGGATCATACGAGGTCGACTTTGTCTATCAAGACCAAGCCCTGATCGTTGTCTTGTGGGTTCAAGGCGTCAAAAGACAGGAGTTGAGAAGTTATTTTGAGAACGCTATGAGCCAGCAGGGTGACTTGAAAGTCTTAAAGGAACAAAAGGTGTCAGTATCAGGTGTCCAGGCTGACGCAGTTGCATATCAGTATAGTTTCAGTGGTCAAAACTTTATCATAGTTGCAAGGTACTTCGAGTATCAGGGTTACGGCTTTATCATATTTTACCAAGTCTTCGACCAGAACATGATAAATACATGTGAATCTATCATTCAAACGTTTAGGCTGGGGTGATAAAAATGAGAAGGTACTTGTCTATTCTAATATTAATGCTCCTCGCGATAATCCTATTAGATGGCTTTACCACGTGGGCACAGGTTCAGCCAATAGCGGTCTTAGAGCTTGAGGACAAGGCTACCTACAATATTGCGGAAAATGGGGATGCATACGTTGAGGAAGTTATAAGCATGTCTGCAACTGCCTTCGCCAGCTTTAAACAACAGTACCCAATGCTGAGCATGCTAACTAGACTCTTCAAATCAAAAAGAACTGATGTCGAGATAACAAATCTCAATATTCAGGTCGACGAGGCAAACAACAGGATCATTGCTAAGTACGTTATAAAGGGCGCCGCAGTATATAAGAAGGATTACTGGGAAATGAAGATTGCAAGTGAAAAGCAGAAGGTAACACTTTCAGCCCAGACGGGTAACACCTTAGTATTCACTTATGCTGGGGCGGTTACAACAGATACTAGAATGATAATCACATCAACTATTAACCTGCCAAAAGAGGCAAAAAACATCAAGTTCATAAGCGATACGAATACATTGCGATATGAATATACTCCTCCAACAGCGTCAGGCCTCTCAATGGCGGGGAACCCAATATTTTTGGTTCTAGGATTAGTATTAGCTATCTTCGCCATAGCAAACATGGTCCTGCCGATGAGAAAGACGGCTCCGACTGCACCTCCCCCACCGCCTCCCCCTGCTAACCTTTGAGAAGCTTTTGAAGGTAAAAAGGAAATTTTTATTTTAAACCATTTTTGTTTTAAATTTTCAAAAACCTTACTTTATGAATTTATATCTCATGGAATGGCCTCTCAATACTTGTAAAGCCCGGGAATTCATCATTTTCACTTAAGTATGACACTCTGAAGCCCTTCTGCAAGAGCTACATTATGCAGACTCCTGTCCCCCGTATACATCTTGTTCGCCTTTACGTACTTGGCTGAAACCACTTGAAGTGCATCAGCCTGGTAAATGTGGTATTTTTCTTGGAGCCTCCAAGCCTCTGCGAGCAGTCTAACTCGGATAGGCACAAGGATCAAAGCTCCAAGCTTCAACAATCTTATAGTTTCTCCGATAAACATCATCCTTGCAGCTACATAGCTTTCATCGTCCAACCACGCTCTTCTTCGATACCTCTCTAGAACCCCCAGCACCTCCCCAATATTCCAGGCTGAAAACGAAAGAGTTAGGTTGCCAGCCAATGCTGAGTTGTATACATCGCGGGCAACCTCGCTACCAGCTTCTTCTACGTAACGTTTAACGATTGTGCTGGAATCAAGGTACACTATTGGGTTTTTCATTTTCTCTCTCCCTCAGCTCCCTTATAGCCTTGCTGGCGTCAGTGGGAACCTTGGGCTTTACAGGCTTGACTTCAATGAGTGATGAGGTCTCTACCATTTTTGAGAGCTCATCTGCTACCACTAACTCGGCAACCTCATCTTCTAGAAGTTCTTCCACAGCTCTGCTCAAAGCTCTCAGCCCAACACGGCTTCCTACTTTGAGCTTAAACTCCTCCCATAGAGCTCGATTTATAAACAGGCTTGTTTTCACTTTCTCACTCATACTCTTCACCTTAATTACTCCAGAGAGTATAAAAAGGTTTTTCAGTAACTTGTTTTCTATAACTACCAGCTGAAGTTTTGCTTTAAAGCTCTGTGAAAAACTTATAATGAGTATTAATACACACGATAGGAGGTAAAACGGGTCTCCAACTATCCTATATAAGGAAACCAAATTATCTGGACTTTTCTTCAGGTGGTAGTGTTATCTTTACTCTCTTGATCCGTGCAAATGTTAGGACAATGTTTTGATACAGCGTGTACAATTCAAACATACCTACAGAACTTCACTGCACGCTCTACTTAGCGCGCTGATTTGATAGAGCACCCGCTTTGGTTGTCCATGGCGGCTCGACCGGAAGACTAAAAATCAGGCACCTGTTATACATGTTTTGTGAAGATATTTGGGACAGCTGGTGTCCGGCTAAGGTTTCCCAATGAACTAGACCCGATCTTGCTTTACCGCGTGGGGCTTGTCTTGGGGAATCTAGGCCTTTCGGGGACGAGTCATATCGTGTATGATTCTAGGATCACGAGCCACCTTGTAATGTATGGATTAGCATTGGGGATGTTATCCTCTGGGATAGACGTATATGAGGTTGGGCTCGCCCCAACACCCATAGCTGGCTTCGCCGCTTCTAGGAGGAAAAGCCTCGGCATAAGTGTAACTGCTAGCCATAATCCTCCCGAGTATAACGGCTTTAAGTTATACACGCCTGACGGCTTTGAGTCTACGCGGGACCTCGAGGAGAAAATCGAGCTCTTACTTGATAAAAGCTTCAGGCCCGTTTCTTGGCAAGAAGTTGGGGGGTTTTCCCGCGACAGCCTGGTCGTCGAGGAATATGTTACAGAGCTTTTAGAAAGATTTGCCCCGTCGAGGACTGCCTGGAGACCCATAGTAATTATCGACTGTGCAAATGGCGCTACTTTTGACGTCTCGCCTAGGATAGCTCGGATGATGGGGGCTAGGCCTATAACCATGAACTGTAACCCTGACGGGCATTTCCCGGCACGTTTACCTGAGCCCAGGAAGGACGTGCTAGAACAGTACTCTGGGATTGCAAGCGTTGTAAATGCATCGATTATCCTGGCACACGACGGGGACGGGGACAGGCTTGCAGTTCTTGACACGCAGAGTGGATACATAAAGCTGGACAGGCTACTAGCATACTATGCAAACTTGGCACTCGAGGACAAGCCTGGCCATGTTATAGCAAGCATTGATACCGGATTGGCCCTAGACGAGGTCGTAGAGAGGCACGGCGTAAGGCTAGAGAGGTACCCCCTAGGAAAGACCCATGAACGTGTAAAGCAGCTAGGGCCCGGCAACGTTGCTGTGGCATGCGAGCCTTGGAAGCTTATCCTCCCCTCCTGGGGACACTGGGTCGACGGCATCCTACAAGTAGCAATAATACTAAAGAACATGGTTGAAACCGGGAAGCCTCTCTCAAAGTTGCTAGAGGAAGAAAATATCCCAGACTATCCCTGGGACAGGAGAAGCTATATCCTTGACCCCGAAGAGATACGGGACAGGCTTTATGAAGAGCTGGTAGAAGAGCTTAAAGGTCTCCTAGGCGAGCCGGCTAGAATCATCGACATTGATGGATTTAGATACGAGTATCCAGACGGGTCCTGGTTGCTCGTCAGGAAGAGCGGTACAGAGCCAAAGCTTAGGATCTACTCGGAGGCTAAAACCAACGAGAGACTGCGAGAAATAGTTTCAAGTGTGGAGGCAAAGATATTTGAGCTCGCGAAGAGGCTTGGAGGAAAAATAATAGAGAAAACACTCGGCTAAAAATTAGTCATTAGTTTCGGAGTAAAGGCTATAAATTGGGAAAACTATACGTCTAAGTGATGAGGGTAGCTTTTGGCTCCGATGACAACTACTCTATTGTATCCTTCATTGTCCAGGAGCTGAAAAAGAGGGGGCACGAAGTAATCCTGGTCGGCTCGGCGCTGACAGGCAAGCCTTATCCATGGCCAAAGGTCGGGCAGGAAGTTGCACAGCTAGTAGCATCTGGCAAGGCGGATACGGGCATAGTTATGTGCTATACGGGGACAGGTGTAAGCATAGCGGCTAACAAGGTAAAGGGAATAAGAGCAGCGCTATGCACAGATGCAAAGAACGCAAGAGGCGCAAGGCTGTGGAACGATGCCAACGTTCTAGCGCTAAGCGCGAGGTTGCTCTCAGAAGAGGTAGCCAAAGAAATACTCGACGAATGGTTCTCGGTAAAAGAGCCCGACCCCTCTGAGAGGGAAAACATAGACTACCTCAAAAATCTTGACCAAGCCTGAACGGCTTAACGGGAAGAGTTTTCTTTTTATTTCTTTATTTTCTCAACGTATCTTGCTTCTTCTCTTTCTCTTGGAACCGACAGTGCAACTATTATCGAGCCCGTCAAGAAGAAGTAGTGCCAAACAGCCCAGAAGAGGTTTACCAGTATCGCGGCTTGCAGAATCATTGGTGCAGATGGGTACCACGCGACACCAGCAAATATTGATAAAAGCAAGAGAATGTCAAAGAAAACGTGGGGTACAACAACGCCGAACGCTCTTCTCCCCCTGCCTTTCGGGGTCACCTTGAATGGACGTTTACGCCTAGCAAGCCAGGAGAAAAATGAGACCGTTAACCCGAAGAAGGCTATGTATTCTACGAACTGGTGGAGAAGGAAGCCCCTAAGACCATAGGTTTTTCTCCGTATGCTATAGGTGAATATGGCCGTCGAGAAGAACAAATAGGGAAAGTAGACAATGGCATAAAGGAACGGGTCAAGCTTGATGTAGGGTCTCCTTAACAATAGGAAGACTATTGGCGCAATTATTTCGAACAATGTAAGGATACCCTCTTTCAGCCAATAATAAAAGCCAGCAGCATAGTCAAAGAAGACCTGAATGTCGAGGCTCATCTTTAAAAGATTAGGTGTAAGCTGGAAATAGCCAAAAGACCATCTGCTCTGCTGCTGTACATATGCAGAAGCGTCTGGAGGCGGCTCTCCATACCAGATAAGCTCCTCGTCCAGGTAGGGGGAGAGATATTTCATGGAGTGAATCTTTACAGAGGTTGCCGCGTCCTCAGTTATGCTCGACTCGTCCATGCCCCCGACTTCCTTAAGGACGCTTGCCCGGAAAACCGTGCCAGAACCCAGGGAAAAAGCCGACGACTCGCTTCTCCCACGCATTATTATCCTTAGGAAGGGCTCCTGTTGGTACTTTGCGCCCTGAGAGACATAGGAGTCTATCTCGGTGTATTTTTGAGGAACCTGGACAAATGCGACATTCTCGTCTCTAAAGAATGGAATTACCGCATCAAAGAAGCCTGAGGTTGGACGCTGGTCAGCGTCGAATATAGCTATGAGGTCATACTTGTCTCCAACAAGCCTTAGGGCATTGTTTATGGCTCCAGCCTTGAAGCCTCTGCGGTCAGTCCTATGGATATAATATATACCATTAACTTTACAAAATTCCTCCATTTCTTTGACTATCTCGGGCCTGGTCGAGTCGTCCAAAAGATACACGTCGCCTCTACCCTTAAGTGCGGCCTTAACTGAGAGAAGCGTGTCCTTAATAATACCTGGATCCTCATTAAATGACGTGACAAAGGCCGCAATCCTAAGGTTTAGGGGTTTCCCTACGTACCTTGCATCATACTTTCTGTATCGAAGTGTCACAAGTGTGTAGTTTAGAAATACGAAGAAACCCGTAAACATTGCTAGCCAAACGCCATATGCAAGCCACACCAGCCAAACGTCGCTGAAGGTAAGATAAGTTGCAATTAGTGCCGCGAGGAAAGGCGAAAAAAAGACGAGGTAATTTATTATTCTCTTCATGTTTCTAGCCAGGGATCTTTGATTGGAGAACTGTGCATTTTGGAACCCCCTCTTTGTAGTCTGAACGTATAGCTATATCTACCAGTCCCCTCAATGCTTGGCACTGTGCTCCAATAGGCTCACATAGGAGGATTATAGAAGCATTTTTTGTTCCATGCTTAAGGCTTTCTAGGAACTCCTTCCAAAATGCCCTAGAGAGCTGGGGCGCCTCTTGTGAGGGGTATATGGGTTCGAGGTCATTTGTACTTGCTATTACTATAATTTTTTCTGTATCGTCTGCCTCAATCTCTCTAATGAAGTCCTGTGCCAGCTTTTTGGCTAGTCTTATAACTTCTTCTACGCTCCCTGTTTTTAGCTTGGTTGCTTCATAGGAATATGTTGTTCCATAGTAGTCAACATAGCTTGATTCTGCTATTAGGGTCGAGAATCTCTGTGTTGAGAAAATTAAGGCCTTGAATTCCTCAGAGTATATTTTCTTTGGAACCTCTAGTATCTCCTGTATGCATTTGAGAATATTGGAAGAGTCTGTCTCAATAAGCATAGTGGACCTTATATAAACTGCTTTCTTTAAGGCGTCTAGATGTGAAGGGGTATACATTATCTTTTTGTTTCTTTCTAAGGCTAGCGCTATTTCCATGACGCCTACGGGAATCGGGTAAAGCGTGAAAGCCCCGGGTCTATAGAGAACATAGTCATTAATAATAGGGATAAGCGCGCCAACCTTGGCGCCACTATATTCCATGGCTTCCTCCAGTATCTCTCTAGCCCTTGTCATAGTTTCTTCGTCTGTGGGAACTTTGTTAACTATGATGGCCGAAAACGGTAGCTGTTCTTTAGCCTGTAGTGCATCAATATACCTCTTTGTAGAGCTGAGAGACACTGGGGTCGGCTCGAGAACCATTATTATCCCTTCTTGGATCCCCTTGTATGTCTCGTGGAAATTTTTTCTTTCAATAGAGAATAGTGGATCTTCATAAGACAGGGCCGCCTCATGGTCAACAATAACATAGTCAACATTTTCGCTATTAAGCGCTCTCGTATATGTCTCAGAGAACTTGTCTTTAAAAGACAATAAGTCTCGCTTCTCTACTTCTAGGGGAATCCTTTCACTATATATCCTCAAAACTGTTAGAGTCCCCTTTCCAGTCTCAATTGTTTTTAGTGATGTCCTATAGTCAAGATTTTCTTTTACAGCCTGGATAATGCCCTTAGCCTTGTGTCCAACAAGCTCAGATATTGTGCTTACTGGATCCGCGTCTACAATTAAGACTTTTGAACCTCTTAGCGCTAGAAACTTGCCAAGCGAGAGTGCTAGTGATGAGCCGCCAACACCACCTTTAACCTTTAGGAAAACATATCTACGCATGTTTATATTTCCGAAAAGGAAGTATTTATATTTTTTAGTTCAATTTAGACGCTTGACTGAGCGTTCCCGTTTAAGGGAAAAGTTGCTCCAAAACCTGTCCCCCTGTCAAATATTTTTCTAGAATCTTCATCTGTATCAATTTTTCACCAATGACATTATATGTCATTTTTCCATCAAAAACAAACAAAGAGTATGCGATTCCTTTATGCTCGAGCTCCATATTCTGGATATCGTTCAAGATTCCTTGCAAAGGACTTCTCTTTGAGAATTGCCTGAAATACTCCTCTAATTTTCTCATAGCGCTAGGTACGCCTAGCATTCTTACGGCCAAGTAGTCAGTTTGTTCAAAAGAAACATTTTGATGCATTTGGAGCGACTGTTCTCTATACATATTTGTAAGATATTCTAGAACATCTCTTTGGCAATCCTTGTCAGGGTAGAGGGGAAACTTAAAGGGAATATTTTCAGAGCTTGCCAGGTACTCTTTCTCGATCCGTCTAGACAATAAGAGGCTCAATGAGTCGTTCCTTAGTTTACTTGAAAATACGCAGTCAAAGAGGTAAACATATTTTGGGTTGTGGAGGCTTGTATAAAGGACGTAGGGGAGCCAGACTTTCTTCCACGTGCTAATCTTTTGTAGCACTCTCTCCGAGACATTTATATACAGCATATGGATAAAGCCAAGCATCGGCTAGTTAAATCTCACTGCATATCTTCTAGCTGTGTTTTCTTATGAGGCTGACATAGCCTGAATGCAACCTTGGATGATTATCTTCAAATATTGGGCCCTCCCTGTTATATAGATAGGAAAATCTTTCCTTTACGTTTAACCCTCGAATCGAGGCCATTTCTACAAAAATTTTCCTCGCAAGTATAGAGTATCCGCTCCAAGACTCTACGGGAAATTGGTCAAGATGAGAGGTACCTGCTACAAGGTCTTCGCCTATTCTATAGAGACGCATATGTCCGTAGAGATACCCATTAATCAGAGGGAGATAGATGAGTCCCTTTGTTCCCCTGTCTCCCGTCCAGGAAGCGCTTGTCTTCACAAGCATCTTCATCTCGTTCCCGAAAGGTGTCTCGCCAAAAAAGTAGCTTTTAACTTCTCCTGCCATGTGGAATCCCTTGAATATAAATGACACGGGCCAGTCAATGTTTCTCGCGGAGACATATTCGGACTGGAAGTCGTAATTGTAGGTTATCGAGGAATCTATGGAGACTTCGGCTAGGCCACTAAGAGGGTGAACTAGGCGCGAGAAATAGTACTCAGCCCAAAGAGACCTGAGATTGAAAGCGCTGGCAGTGAAGGCTTTTCCCGAGAACCTTGGCTCAACATTTGAACCCAAATAGCCAACAATTGTGGCTTGGTTTCCTTCCCAAGTCTCATATATCTTTAGCTTCCCTCCAAGTCCAGCAAGCCAGAATTCACCTAAAAGGAAATGCTCTTTCCCATATAGGTCTATAGGAGCTCCCTCATGATCCGCTAGTCCCTCACTCTTTAGGGAACCAGAAACGATGGGATCCACTAGGACAATTCTCTCCTTTTTAGCGTCGTAAAATACGTGCAGGCTACTCGTCCAAACTCTTGCCTTGTAACTCCGGTTGTGCAGAAAATCCCAGAAAGAACCCTCAACCTCTCTTGGCTCCTCGAATCTTACAAGATAGGCGCATCCATAGTTGCCTGTCGACCTATTGAACCAGTCATGAGTAAATACTACATGATAATCTTGCTTTACAAAAATTTGAGCATACTCACCATCTGCTACCCGTGGTTTTTGCATTTTCCCCTTTAAACTGCAAGGTTCAAAATGCAACGAGGTACTTGCAACTAGCTGTTTTAGGCTTGCCCTAACTTTTGAACGTTTATAATTCATGTGATTTCTATCTTTAAAACCAAATAAAAAAGTAAAGAAATAAACTTATAAAGGATAGCAAAATTTCTCAAAGGAATTAAAACGGTTGTTTCAAGGAATTTGACATATATGCATCTTCTCCTTAAGGAAATTGTTCAAGAATTTATTTACGACTTCTTTATTTAATAAAAAATCTTTAAAGATAGCTAGTAGTTTGTCAATGATAATACTTTAAATAGTTATTCTTATCCTTTAATGTGTGCAAACAACAAAATCCAAAGGCTTAAATAAAAATACCTTATACGCCGTAATTATTGCTGTAATACTTCTAATTGTTGCGGTAATAGTTTTGCTTCCAAAGGGTCCCACACCCACGGGACCAGTTGCACAGGCTAGACCATTCCACAAGCAAATACTCTACGTAATTGTCAACGATGAGGGAACAAGAATTAACATGTATAAAACCGGGGTATTCGATATAGCTGCTGTAACCCCGGCGAGATGGCCTGATGTAAACAATACAAAGGTAGGTAACTTTACCCTCCACCTGGTGAGGAGACCAGACAAGCCACAACTTACAATTCAGTATGTAGGACTTAACCCCATGAAGGAACCCTTCAATATTCCGGAGGTTAGACAGGCACTGGCATATGCTGTGCCCTATGACGTCATACTGAAACAGGTGTTTGGAGGCCTATACACGAGGCTCTACACTATAATACCCAAGGGGATGCCTGGCTATACAGAGTTCGGCATAAACAAGTATGAGTACGACATGAATAAGGCACAACAGATAATGTCCCAGCTTAAGGCTAAAGGCTTCGACCCAAGCAAGTACGTTATAACCATTATCTATAACGAGGGCAACACTGCGCGCCAGCAAATAGCGACACTGCTCCAGCAGTCATGGAGCCAGCTAGGATTCAAGGTGACAGTAGAGTCTTACTCGTGGCCAAAGTACCTTGACTTGACAGACCACTTCCAGTTCCAAGTCATGCTTCTAGGATGGATCCCCGACTATTTCGACCCAGACGACTACTTGATGCCATTTGTCTGGGGAGGCGCAGAGTTCAAGAATCTAGAGATCAATAGCAACGTCGCTCCAGGAGACGTTGGAAAATATCTCGCAAACGTAAACATGACTGTAGAGACCGAGAAGTTCATAGTTGTCGCCGGCGAGAAGGGTACCGGCGCGAAATATACGGGTCCGACAAACAAGCCGATAATCACTATTGGCTACGTGGTTGACTGGGACACAACAAACAGCAACTGGGCAAACCCAGTAAACATGGTCACTCTTGGAACAGGAGGACTCAAAGATGTTGCACTAAGCGCCCTATGCAAGGCTGCCCAGAGAATAGTAGACCCAACGATCAGGGAAGCAGTGCTCCAGGCGGCAACGATTTATTTCAATAAGCAGGCAACGTTACTCATCTTAGGGCAACAAATCACGGGCGAAAACTACGGATCATGGGTACACGACATGTACTACCCCGTTGCCACCTTTGCTAGATACGACCTGGTATGGGAGGATCCCAACGCTCCAGTCGCTGACACCGGTGTAGCGGGCGTCAAGAACAGCCCAGAAACAATGGTTATAGGAGACATCGGCTGGCCAGACACATTTGACCCAGCAAAGTCCTACGAGAGCTTCGGCTGGGAAATATTCTGGCAAACCTATGGAAAGCTAGTCACAATGTGGAAAGAAGATACCGAGCCTATCCCAGAGCTCTCTGTCGCGTGGGCCTTCAGCAAGGATCTGACAGAGCTCTACTTCGTAATGAGGGGCAACGTCAAGGCATACGACCCGTGGAACAACAAGACCTACCCCATTACAGCTGTAGACGCGCTCTTCAGCGTGTGGCGCGCAGTTAGACTAAACCTACCAGGTGGGCCCCAATGGATGATCGACAGCTACATAGATGTTAACGCTTCAAGCGTTATGACAGAGAGCGAGCTAGACAACCTAGCAAAGACAAACGGGCTAGTAACATTCTACATGGGCAAGTCTGCAGAAGTCCACAGCCTAAACGAGCTACTAAGCTTCTTCAAGTACAGCGGGCCGACAGCGGGCGTAGTAAAGTTCAAGCTACGCTTCCCCTACGTCCCAATACTCCAGATATTCGTCACGGGCGTCGGCTCAATTATACCGATGCAGTACGCCCTTGGAAATAACTACCAGGCGGCTCTAGCCGACTCAAACAATGGTAGAAACCCCGCGGCGTGGGCTAAATATGTGGGTGTAGGCGAAGATGACCCGACATTCAAGCTACTTTCAACAAAGCCTGTATCAACTGGTCCATACTATGTTGCAGACTACAAGGAAGATAGCTACATCCTGCTCAAATACAACCCATACTACTGGAACGCGACATTATGGCAACAACTATATGGATTCAAGCCCTAAAAACTTAAAACCTTTTTTTCTTTTTTGGTGAGTTGGAAAATGGGACTTGGAAGTTATCTTTTAAGGAGGTTGCTGACCTTTCTGCCCAGCGTGATAGGGGCGTTGCTGATAACTTACCTAATTGCATACGTTATACCTACTGACCCCGTCAGGGCATGGGTAGGAGAGAAACTCATGGATCCATCAACCCTCGACAAGCTAAAAAAGGAATACAAGTTCGACGCGCCCTGGTACGAGCAATTCGTCTTCCTGGTTGAAAAGTTGCTGAGCGGTACACTTATTGACCCGGTGCGTGGAACCCCAGTTGTCCAGCAAGTGGCACAGAGATTCCCCATAACAGTCGAGCTGGCGATTTTTGGGATGCTGTTTACGGTGGCTATAGGGATACCTCTAGGCATAGTTGCCGCCGCAAAGAAGGACAGTGTCATCGACTTTTTTGTAAGGATATTTGCATTGTTCGGTAGCTCTATTCCAGCCTTCGTGCTATACTACTTTTTGATACTCGCCTTCTACGTATATGCCAGAGCCTCTTTGCTCGCTGGAGTACCGTTCTATTCCCTTTCCTGTGCCGCCCGCCTAGACTCTATAAGGGACGCTGTGCCAGTGCTGGGCTACTTGGTATGGGCAGTTGGGCAAGTCCCAATCTTTGGCGCCCCAATGTGTGGAGAATTTAGTGTTGTTTCCGATACGGTGGTAAGAATGTGGCTTCCAGGACTGGCTCTTGGCCTGCTATCAGGGGGATTCATTGCCAGAATAGTGAGGAACAGTCTTCTCGACGCCTTCACATCAGAGTCAATCCTTTTTGCAAAGGCTAGAGGGCTGACAAACCAGCGGATATGGCGCCACGCTTTGAAGAACGCCTTTGCACCAATAGTGACCATTCTTGGACTTGATTTTGCCGGGCTACTTACCGGGGCAATAATAGCTGAGACTGTCTTCAATATTCCTGGAATGGGGCTCTACATGTATCAGGGGATAACTAGGCTTAACTTCCCTATAATCATTGCTGGAACATTCCTGTTCTCGATAATATACATAGTCATGAATCTCATAGTAGACCTCATTTACGCCTTGATTGATCCCCGGGTGAGATACTAGAGGTCGAGAAGCATGAACCCTGTTTACCGTTTTGGAAGCTGGCTTATAGACAAATATGCAGGTCTAAGGGAAAAGATAAGCCCGGGATGGCTCGAAAAGAACAGGTCCAAACTCGTTGAGACAAAGCTCTCCGTCTATGTCTTCACTTCTTCCAGGATAGGGCTCACCGGTCTAGCCCTTGTTGTCATTACACTTTTTCTAGCGATATTTGGCCCCTTTATTGCATGGGAACCGTACGACGTATACCCGATACTCAACAAGCCCGAGCTAGCTGGAAAGTTGCCTCATCCACCGTGTTTTGGGAACTGTGAAGGTCTGCCAATGTTTGGTACAGACCAGTATGGAAGAGACGTTTTAAGCCTAGTGGTAAGGGGTTTCAGGATAGCCCTTGTTATGAGCATAATAATTGTTGTAACTAGCTCTCTTATAGGCATTCTGATAGGCCTAGTCTCGGGCTATTTCGGAGGACTAGTAGACGAAATCCTAATGAGGTTTACCGACATGATGCTCGCTTTCCCAGGGCTAATCCTAGCTATAGCATTCAGCTTAACGCTCCGGCTCTCTCTTAGAGACTTCCTGATGGCAAACCCAACGGCAACAAGCATAGTTGCCTCCCTATTTGCCCTTAACCCCAAGGACGCTCCTAACCTCGCAAACCTGCTCTCTGTCTTCCTCGCACTTATACTCGTTTGGTGGCCCCCATACGCAAGGGTTGTGAGAGGCTCCGTCCTATCAGTAAAGGAGCAGGGCTTCATAGAGGCCGCAAAGGCTCTGGGGCTTTCAACGTGGAAGATACTTACCAGGCACATTTTCCCCAACATCATGTCTCCACTCCTAGTCATGGTTACATTCGATTTTGCGACCGCGACACTTAGCTCTGCGGCCCTATCGTTCCTGGGTTTGGGCCCCCAGCCACCTGTCCCCGATCTGGGCCTCATTATTTCACAGGCGGGGCAGTACTTCCCGGAGAAAAGCTGGTGGATAGTAATAGAGGCCGGGACAGCATTGCTACTAATATCTCTTGGATGGAACCTAGTGGGAGACGCCCTGAGGGACGTCTTCGACCCGAAGACTAGGCGCTCAATAGAGTTAAAAGCCAAGATAGAGGTGAGAAAATGAGTAGCACTTTGCCCGAAAACCAGGTATTAGCGGTAAGAGACCTCTCGGTGAGGTTCTACACGTATGCCGGCGTTGTACACGCTGTCTCGCAGGCCTACCTAGACGTGTTCGAAAGGGAAACAGTCGCCCTGGTTGGAGAGACGGGCTGTGGGAAGTCTGTTTTCACAAAGGCGATTACAGGCTTGATAGATCCGCCTGGGCGCATTGAGACTGGACAAGCATTGTTCAGGAAGAGAGACGGGACAATTGTTGACCTGCTAAAGCTGTCGCCAGAAGAGATCAGGGAAATAAGGGGAAACGAGATTGCCTACATATTCCAGGACCCCTCAAGCTCACTAGACCCACTATACACTGCAGGAGACCACATAGCTGAAACCATTCTTGAGCATAGACCAATAACTAAGGACGAGGCTTATCAAGAGGCTGTCCAACTGCTCCGAGACGTATTGATTCCGAACCCCGAGGTCAGGGTCAAGAACTACCCACATGAGCTTAGCGGGGGGATGAGGCAGAGAGTTGTGATTGCCACAGCTATAGCAAACAAGCCGAGGCTCCTAATTGCAGACGAGCCGACAACCAACCTAGACGTAACAGTCCAGGCACAGATCCTAGACCTGTTGAGGGGGCTGAAAGAAAAATACAAGATGAGCCTCCTCTTAATCACACACAATCTAGGAGTAGTAGCAGAGACAGCTGACAGGGTTTATGTCATGTATGGAGGCAGAATAGCCGAAACAGCAGACGTAAACACTATATTCGAGGCACCAATGCACCCCTACACCCAACTCCTATTAAGGGCCGTCCCAAACCCATTGAAACGAATCGAGCGGCTAGAATCAATACCGGGCACCGTTCCCAACTTGATAGACATGAAGCCTGGTTGCCCCTTCGCCCCCCGATGCCCATTCGCTATGGAGATCTGCAGAAAGGAAGACCCTCCCAGAATAGATCTAGGTAACGGTCACGTTGTTCACTGCTGGCTACATGCAAAGAGGTGAGAAAAATGGCGGAACTTATACGGGTTGAAAACCTGAAGAAATACTTCAAGGTAAGAGGCTCCCTATTTAAGACTGTCAAAGCCGTCGACGGCGTCGACTTCACTATAAGCCAGGGCGAAACCCTTGGACTCGTGGGTGAAAGTGGGTGCGGAAAGTCGACACTAGGCAGAACCGTTATACGCCTCCTAGAGCCAACGTCTGGAAAAATATTCTTCAATGGAAAAGACGTCATGTCCCTTAGGGGTGAAGAGTTAAAACAGTTCAGGAGAAATGCCCAGATAGTCTTCCAAGACCCAAACACATCTCTAAACCCCAGGATGACCATTTTCGAGATACTCTCTGAGCCACTCTTCGAGCACAATATCCCGGTCGGAGACCCCGAAGAATACATTGTAAAGCAACTAGAAAGCGTTGGCCTGGGAAGGGAGCACCTATACAGATACCCCCACGAGCTCAGCGGTGGACAAAAACAGAGAATAGCTATCCTCAGGGCGCTCACCCTGAACCCAAGCTTCATAGTCCTAGACGAGCCAACATCTTCCCTAGATGTCTCTGTGCAGGCATCTATACTAAACATGCTTAAAGACATACAGAGAGAAAGGAAGATATCCTACCTCTTCATATCCCACGACATAGGAGTAGTCAAATACATGAGCCACAGGATAGGAGTAATGTATCTAGGAAAAATCGTCGAGCTAGGGCCATCGGATAGAATATTCGAGAACCCCCTGCACCCATACACAAAGTTCCTACTAAGCTCAATACCTATACCCGACCCCAAATATGCGAGAACCAGGCAGAGACTAGCAATCCAGGGCGAGCCCCCATCGCCAATAGACATACCGAAGGGATGCAGGTTCCACCCCAGGTGCCCATTCGCCACAGAAAAATGCAGGACAGCCGAGCCGCCACTAATAGAAGTTGAGCCCGGCCACTATGTCGCATGCTGGCTACATGAAAAAGCCTAAAACTCTTCTATTCTAGGCTTTATTTTCTCAAAGTCTTCCTCAATCTCTGTTAAACAATAGAGTACGATGTTTTCTTCTGGCTGAAATGTAAAGCCGCCATGCTAGCGTGCAAGAACTAGTTCCAGCTTGTTGTTTCTCAAGGCTTAATGTAGTACTCCTAATCCTTCTCTCTCAACGAATAACATACTCCAAGTTATTATACTCTAAAGTATCATGCTTGTGATTTTTTATCTCCACAACGTTAATCTTCAAATCCGACAAGCATGGCAATATTGAAGAACATAGTCAATAAAAAGCTAAAAGAGACAGACACGACGCAACTCTAGGCTTGTATACTCTCTCCTAAACCTTTTCTTCTTCACTCCCGATCTCTACTATTTTTGTCCTAGACTTCCAGCCAGAAACAATTTTTACCTGAGAAGATGAAACCCCAAAGTACTTTGCAAGCTTCTTAATAAGCTCCATGTTTGCCTCTCCCCTCTCCGGCCTCGACTTGAGACCTACAAATATCTTGTCGCCCTCCACCCTGACATAATCCTTGTGAAACTCGACCTCTACTTGATACCTCAAAATCATCACAATATGGATAATAACTTTTGGAAATAAATTTTGAGCGCGCGCTGTGATCCACATTTCTCTGCTAGAAGCCTCTCACCAAGTGCAATACCCACTTCCTTATCCTCACAGTTGTGCCACTCCTTTCGACAAGCCCACTCCTAAGGAGGACATCTAGCATCTCTTCGCCTATCCTTTTACGTGCCTCCTCTAGTTCGACCTCTTGATCGCCTAGCCGCTCGACAGTTCTCAGCAGGGAGTCCTCAAGCTTTACAGGTATAGCTGGGACCTCCACAGTGCTCCTCATGGCCTCATGTATATAGTAGGCCTTCTCGACGCCCAGCCTAGACAGACAGGAGACGAGATACAGGACAGCCGCCTCCAGCTTGAAGCCCCCCGTAAGGTTTATCCATGCCCTATAACCCAGACCTCTATACCTTGCCACAACGCTTGCAACTGTGTCCACCAGGTTAATCAGACCCTCCTGAAAGTCCAGGCCGAGGCCCGGCACCCTAATTGTTTCTACAAGTTTCCCCTCCGAGGAGAGATAAGCCTCAAGAATCTTCGCAGAGAACTCAGACACACCAGTATCAGACGAAAGAAGCACAACGGCGTCGACCATTCCCTCCTCCAGGTAAGACCTCATAGCGTTAAGCTCAGCGCTCACCTCATACGGCTTGCTGGCAAGAATCCTCAGCCCAGCCTCGAACTCCTCGCAGCCGCTACAAGCCCTCTCACCAGCTTCAGCGTCCTCTCTGCTCCTGGGAGAAGCCTGAGCCCACCTCTTGAATTTCTCTAAAACCTCGCTAGAGACGCTTTGTCCAGAAACATTTTGCGCTATATTCCTAACAATGCTCGTCCCCACGGTAACAATGTGAACGACTTTTTCTTGACTCATAAGTGCCAAAAAAGCTACGGAGAGGAGATTTATTTTGTTTTCTGTAAGAAAAATTTCTTAAATGATAGCGATTATTTTAACCCTTGGGGTTAGCGCGCACTGCATGCCATAACATAAAGTACAAGGCGTTGTAAATGTTCCCACAATATCCATCCTCTTTCATCGCTACTTGGAGGAAGCAAGCTTTCCATCATAAAAACTATTCCAAAACAATCACACAAGTGTTATAGTTTTGGAACATTTTAAACTGTCAACTCACTGTGTTTTCTATTCACTGCTTTTAATAACCTCGTCAAGCCTTGTCAAGAGGATAATCCACGAAACATAGCCGGAGCGCGCGCTAAGTAGAAAATCTTTTTAAGATATTAGAGGCGATTGAGGACAATGTCTTTTCCTAGGGAGGATCTAGCCATCGAGATACAGACGTGGAAGCTCCGCGAGCTCTTAAAGTGGAGGGACTACCTGGAAATACTCGTAGAAGCTGTTAAAACCGTCTTTGGGAAGGGTGCAGAGGTCTACGTATTCGGCTCGGCGGTAGAGGGCAAGCTCACGGTTGACAGCGATGTGGACATCGCAATAGTCCTAGAAGAGCCTCCTAGAACATCGCGGGAGAAAATCCAGGCTACTGAGCAGGCTATGGAGATTGATGGAGGAGAAGGGCGAGCCATGGTGGTACCCCTTCGAGATACACCTGCTTACAAAGGAGGAGCTCTCACTCCTGGAAGGAGCAAAGCTGGTTAGGGTCCTGTAGTCTCGCGCTAATCCAAAAGTGGCACCTAAACAACACTGCTATAACTATCGCGACGAGGAGTTGCACATGCAATACAGAATGTGTTCCTAAAAAGCCTTCGACTAGGTGGAGCACCCACATTCTAATTATTACAGTTGACCCGGCCTCTTTTAGAAAGCCTTCGTTAACACCAATTCCAGGTGAACTTTTTATAGCTTTTCTGGGGCGCAATACTCAGGCACGCACCTTTAAATCGCCTTAGCCACTAACGCCTCGAACGCTCTAGCCCTGCAACGAGCTCTTCTAAGCCTACAGATTCTGGGTACTTTTTCAAATCCGAGTCCTCGGTCACAAGCCTTAAGCGGAGCTTTCTAGCTGCGTACAGGTAAGCCGCATCATAGAAGGTTATTTCCTCCGCCAAAGCCAGCTCTAAGACGTCCGCTGTTTCCTCGTCCCTCAATCTGACAACCTTAACTTCCCTAAATACCTCTGCGAATGCTATCGCTAAAGCCTTAGGAGCCCTAACCCTGCCTACCCGACTCTCCTTCCAAATCACGTTGCCAATCTCATATACTGTCAGATCCAGCACTACAAAGAGATTTAAGTAGTCGAAAAGCTTATCCTTCATCTTCAACATGAGTGGATAAAGTGCAGAGGCGTCAAGCAGGTACTCAACCATTAATGTTCCCTCCTAGTTTCCTTTACTGCCCTAACCCATTCTTCAACCGTTATGTCGCAACCCTTTAGGGCTTCCTCGAGCAACTCCCTGAACTTCTCCTTCTTCGCCTTTCTTACCTCCTCCTCGAGAGCCCTCTCAATAACACTCCTAACATCGATTCCCAGCCTCAAAGCTTCCTCCTTAAGCTCTCTCCTGACCCTAACAGATAGCACTTCAGTAGACACAAATATGTATACAAAGAATTGGGTATATAAAAATTCCGTCTACTGGAATGCGTATTACTTTGAGAAGCATTGTTGCCCGTCATTCGTCAACATATATGTCTATCAACTTAATTTTACGTTAGCTCGCCCCAGCGAAACATGGTAAAAAATGACAAAGAGAGAATGCCAAAAAACTAGCAGAGGAAGCGGATTTAGCGCTTACGTACCACGACTAAAATGAAAAGTTTTCTCAGAACGCGCCTAGAACTCATTCTACTCGCAAGTGGAACAATTGTGCTTGTTTTCCTTTCAAGGATTATAGATTGTGGCGCCTCCTATAGTCACTGTTGTGCTTGAACCAATAAGCTTAAAGCTTTACGCGTAGATTATTCCTGTTGTAAGGTGGTTAAATGGATATAGATATAATGAGCCTTTTGTTCTATATCCTCCTCCTTTACATTGTCTTCCATCCACAGCTACAGATGAACGCTTTGACCAGGGCAAGGCTGAAGCTTATACAGGCAATAGAGAAGAAGTACGGCTGGAGAGTCATCACTCTCATACATAGACAAGAAAAAATAGGCTTCCTAGGCTTCCCGCTCTACAGATACATAGACATAGAAGACTCAGAGGCAGTCATAAGGGCTATCAGGACAACCCCGCCCAACCAGCCGATAGCACTCATACTACACACGCCGGGCGGACTAGTCCTAGCAGCGTCACAGATAGCAATGGCGCTCAAACGGCACCCAGCCAAGAAGATAGTCATAATTCCACACTATGCTATGAGCGGGGGAACCCTGATAGCCCTAGCGGCAGACGAGATAATCATGGACCCCAACGCTGTCCTGGGACCCCTAGACCCACAGATACCCGTGGGCAACACCGCTTACCCGGCACCAAGCCTAGTAAAAGTCGCAAAGCTCAAAGGCGAACAGGCAAAAGAAGAATTCCTAATCCTAGCAGACGTAGCCGAAAAAGCAATAAACGAGATACAAGACTTCATAGTCTCCCTACTCGCTGACAAGATGCCCCAAGAAAAAGCAAGAGAAATAGCCAGAACCCTCACAGAAGGCAGATACACCCACGACTACCCAATAACAGCCGACCAGGCAAAACAGCTAGGACTAAACATAAACACAAACATCCCGCCAGAAATCTATACACTCATGCAACTATACCCACAAGCCATACAGCAAAGACCAGGAATAGAGTACCTCCCACGACCACCAGTCCCATTCTACCCCACAAGACAAGAACCAGCGCGTGCCCGCTGGCAGAGATAAGGAGCATGGCCGCGAGCTTTTCAAGCTTCCCGGGTGGCTAGGCGTGAGGAGGATTGAGGCGCTCCTGCTTGCTGTGCTTTTATGTGTAGGCGCTTTAGCGGCAATCACTATAACGAATGTAAATGAGTGGCACGTCCAGGCGACCCAGCCGCCCGTAAAGAAAATTGCCGGTAGGGACCTTGGGAACCCAGCCTACGGCGTTAAGTCTGGTAGAGTATATTCGAGTATCGAGGACGGCTTAAATGTTACATACGTTGAGGTGTCAGTTCCAAGGTGTCACAGGGCAACTTTTAGCCCTGTGCTTAACGTTAGTGGTTCTGGTGTTTCTGCTAAGCTTTTCGCTGAGAGTGTTTCCGGTAGCTATGCTGGCCAGCTAAATGCCTCTATAACCCTCGGAGCCAACCTACAGGTAGTAGTGTCCAGGGGCACAATAACCCAGCAGACAGGGACACCCGTCACCATAAGCGGACAAACAAGCCTAAGCCTACAGGTGGCTGTCGGCTCTGGAGCACCGCTAGGCGTCGAGGTGGCCCGTATATATACGTGGCTATACTTCAACTACTCCACGGCAAAGGCACGCCAAAAAATAGTATGGATAGTCAAGACCCTCCCCACTCCGCCCAGAGTAGTCCTCTTCTACGACGGGTTCGAAAGTGGAACATTGGCGGGCTGGACAAGTACAACCTATGCATATGTAGAACAGAAAAACTATGATGTAACAGTCACTGAGACATGCTACACAAGAACACCAACTCCCCGAACGATTACAGATACAACTAGACCCGTGGCGGGGTCATGGCTGGCATGGATAGGCTTCGGGAACCAGGTGACCTGTGAACCAGTTCCAGCGAGGGACGATTATCTCAGGCGTTCCATTAGTGTGCCGTCGAGCATTGACGGCGTCGAAGTGAAATATGTAAATGCGACTTTCTGGTGGCGCTTCTTGACGTGGGACTCTGCAAACTACGACTATATTACTCTTTCTCTTAGCAAGGGCACAACAACCTTCTACTGGAAGAACGGATACAACCCCAACTCGGGAAACAATTATGGCCCATTCAGGGACACTGGCTGGCAGAGGAATAGCACGTTTTTCAGTGGGGTTGCAGGCTCCACGATAACTCTCAGTTTCTTACTGCACACGTATAGCGACCAATATTACAGGAGCTGGCTATACATAGACGAAGTATACGTGGTCGCGTACTTTGACTGTGTTTCTGCAAGCCAGGATCCATCCCTAGACGTTGCAGGGAGTGCCCCAGCAAGCTCCTTGAGCCTCACATCTACACTTCACACTCGCCAAGATAATGGTTCATGTGTCGCCTGTAGAGGCTAAGTTAAAATATAGTTTTTGCAAAGTATTCATTCTTTCACAGCGCGCGCAGAATCTCATGTAGACAAGAAATGCCAATAAACGAGAGCACGACCTAAAAGCGAGGAGGCTATCATAAAGCTTTTAGTGTTAGCTCGTTATGTGTATTTCTCTTTGCTTAGATGTTTCACTCCCTACAATGTCTCGGGAACTTCTACTGGCTACACTATCTCTTCGCGAGCCTGACCACACACACTACAGCACTCTACCCAATATTCCTAAAGACACTAATCCAGCACGGCATACCCCCCGCGCTTGCAGCATACAGCCTCGCATACACGCTTAGACTAACGGGCATAATATCCCCATACGCGACGGGACCAGCCCCAGTCTACTACGGAAGCGGATACATCAAGGGCTCCGACTACTGGAAGCTAGGACTAATATTCGGAATCATATACTTCATCGCCTACCTAGCCCTAGGACTACCCATCCTAATGCTTATACTCTAATAAACCCAAACCAAACCTTTTTTCTAACAAATAGTCCCCTATAATTAAACCCCTTTAGACCAAGCTAGATACCTTCAACACATTGAAGATTGGCAAAAACACATTAGAACCGCTTCAAAATATTCATTGTTCTAGCTGTTCCCACGTAGCGTGAAGCCTTCGAAAGAAGCTTATCATCATCGGATACTAAAGTTAACTTATCTCTGCGCGCAATGTATAGATAAGAGGCATCATACACTGTTAGCCTCTCCCTCGATGCCAACTCATACACCTCCATCTCAACTCCTTTAATACTCTCTAAGGGAACCACGTTTAACGCACCCATCAAGATTTCTACGAGGCCTCTAGCAGTATCTGCATCTATCCTTTTCTGCAACACATGCTCCTTCCACACCGCGTTAAGCGCCTCGTACACTGCAAGGTCAAGGCTTAAACCCTCTCCTAGCGGCTTGAGTAAGCCCCGCTTAGCTAAGTTGACTATAGCACTGGCATCAAACAGGTACATCTTTACCTCCCCTCCCTATCTTCACGAATAAGAGATGCTACCTCCTCGTCACTTATGTGACTTAGCCTGGCGCTTAGCTCCTTAGCCTTCTCCTCGAGTTCCTCCAATACACGCTTCCTAACCTCCTCCTCAAGAGCCTTCCTGATCACGGGTCCCGGCTTGATACCATACCGCTCTAGCATCTCCTTCAGGCGCCTGGGAATTTTCGCAGATACAGTCACATAGCTCATGAAACTCATGTAGACTTAAATGTAGTTAGATATAAGGTTTACCTATTTATACCAACTATAAAAGGTCTATCCTAATCATAACAACGAATTTTTGTTCCTGTTGGGTAGCATTTAACCTTTAGGCAGTAGCGCGCAAAAAACAAGATGAAATGGTCTGCGGCTTTCCCAAATCATCTCTAAGTAGTCACCGTGCAGAGGCAAAACTCCAACCTTAAAGATCCTCGTCTGACCATCCCATGCTAATGTCTAGGAGTATCTAGCTGTATGTAAGTTCTCTGTAAAAGCACGCTAGTCTAGAACTGGCGTCTTTCACGAGCCTTTCTCCTGTTTCCCCATAGGGCCTCAGCCTCCCTGTCGATATCGTATTCTACGATTTCGTCCACATTGATATTCATATAGCGGATATACTCTTCCCTAGAAACACCGCTTGATAACCTCAGCTCTACATACCTCTCAACAACGTCCCTCATCCCCATCCGCCCGGTTAGGAACCTCCACCACTAAGCGCTTCGCGCGCTTCTCATATCTTTTCACTTAACTCTTCCTTGAGCAGAAGCATAGCTCTGAGTTTAAAAAGTTCAATCCTTATTAGGTCCAGCTTATCTAGTACTAATTTCAACTGTTCTTCAGTAATAGTTACGCTAATTCCTACGCACTAAAAACATACTGAAACTAAAGATTTATAAAGCTTTTCACAGTAAAATGAAAAACCAAAAACCAATGTACGAAAATCTTTAAATAATTTTTTTCTACGCCTCTCCCTAGCGCGCGCTAAGTGCAAAGGCTTGAAGAAGAGCATAACAGAACATGGTTAAAAAGGCAAAGAAAATTTTCATTGTTTGTAATCCCTCTTAGGCACGTCCCCAAGATTCTTTAACTTAACTAGCCTTCAACCTTCAGCCTTGGCGGGTAGGAATTCTCCATAGTCCAGGTACGCTGAGAGTTCAGGAAATCTACCTCAAGGAAGTATCCCCTAAAACTCAAGCCAGACTTTTCGGAGGCCGTAAACGTGACCGTGAGCTCCATCGACTGGCCATTCTCAAGCTTCACATTGAAGCTATTCGCTACTAGATCAGTGTCCGGCTGTAAAGCCAGGTCCCTGCGGACCCTCACCTGCACAACCTCCTGAACGTTGCCTCCAACAGCTTTCACCCGAACATGAGCCGTAACAACCTGCCCAACAATGGCGCTTGTTACAACCCTCCCGTTAACCGTCCACCAGGCGGACTCCACTACCAAAGTTCCCTGAACCGGAGATGCTGCATAAACCTGGAGCCTGGGCGGATAGTTCTCGGGCATAGTCCACGAAACTATACCCTCCAATTCGACGAAGTATCCCCGCAAAGAGCTACTGCTTGGCTCGTCCGGTCGAAAAGTCACTGTTATCTCCCTATTTTGGCCCTCGCCAATTGAAATATACTGGTTTTCTACCTGCAGATCCTTGTCAGGCATAAATGCAAGGTCTTTCCGAACTCTAATAGTCAACGGCCCCTCAACAGAACTACCTTCAGCATGCAAAATTATATGAGCTGTTACTACGTCTCCTACTTTACAGCTAGAAACCCTCTGACCACCCACTGTCCAGTATGCGTCAATAACCCTAACCACTGCCCTTGGCACAATGACCTGTAGCCTAGGAGGATATAAGGGAGGCTGCTCGCTAATAACTCTACCGTCCCAGAAAACCTTCAGAAAGAATCCCCTCGTACCTATTCCTGCATAAGTCTTAAACGTGCCTTTAAGCGTCTAATTTTCTCCGGGAGCGAGATCAAGTTGATAGGTGTATACAGAGGCATCCCTGTCTTGGCTAAGCGCAACGTCCTCCCGTACAGCAACCTCTAAGGTTCCAGTAAGGCGCTGGGATCTGTAAACATTGCTCACCACCACCTGAAAATCGACACTTTCCCCAGCTTTACACGAAGTTTTACTCCAAACTGCTTGTTCGACCCTAGGAGAAGGAGGAGCAATCAAGACATATGTCTCACGTCTCACTGGAACGTCTAGAGAGAAAAACAAAGCCGAAACCTCAACCTTACCATCAAGCGCAACCATGACCTCGCCGTTGTGGTCAATAACCGACTGCAACACGCTTGCCAGGCTTTCGGCCGATATAGAGGAAGCATCTAGAGTCAAAACCAAGTGCACAGGACGGGACTCCCCCGGCTCGATAGTGAACGGCTGGGAACTCTTCACGAAGCCAACATATTGCCCCTCGAGATAAATATCCGAAGAAAAACTCTTCACATCTACAGGCAAAACACCTCTACCCTTCACGTTAAGATAAACATCTATACTGAGACGGCGACTAGCAACAATGTTCAGCAACTGGTCCGGACTAGAGAACCCAACCCTATCAACACTCACCTCAACATTCGTCATAGAATAATAAAGAAGCCCGAGGTAAACCAGAAAACCCATAACGAGGAGAACAACTATAGCCTTTACAACTCTACGTCTACGTGAAGCCCTCGGATACAACTCTATGGAGGACACCCAAAAGTCGTCGTCCTCCTCCACAACAATAAAAATTGAAAACCAATCAAATATATTTTATGTAAAATCTTCAAGGAGAAACATCAACAAGCGCGTGCAAAGCCTCCCAAATATTCAGCAGAAGACAGCATGGACAGCCCTTAACAAAAAGCCTTTGAGGAAAGGCCCGTCACTTTCTCCAAATCGTTTGATGCATGTCCATATTTCCACAAATTTTATGTTGCAGGTCTAGGAGTACCCAAGCTTGCTAAGAAAAGGTACTTTCAATTCACTAATGGCTCTTCCTTTTATCAATGATTTCGACCGGCTCCAGCCTCGGTATCTCCAAGTTACTGAAGTCCTCGTCGAATGAAACTATGGCATCTGCACCAATAGAGAGAGCAACAGCGTACTGCAGTGCATCATCTATGTCCAGTTTCTTCTCCCGCGCCAATTCCACCGCTCTAACCTCCTCCGCAATAGACGTATAGTGCACAGCTAGACCCCTGTACCCGGTCAAGCTCAGGAGAAAAGTCTTCAGCTTCTCGGGCCTGTTAAGTCTGTCCAAGAGCACCATTATTGAGTGAACCGAGAAATCGGTCACGGTTCCCAATATTTCGCCGTCCCTCAGCATCTTCAAAAAGAGTTTGCACTCGTCCTTCCTCCTACGGGAAAGCATGACCTCGAGAAAGATGTTCGTATCAACCAGGTACATCCTTGAGCACCTTTGAGGCCCAGAACTCCTTAAGCCTATGCTGAAGCTCCACCGAATCAACATCAAGGTCCGCAAGGATCCCGTCAATAGCCTCCACGGGGTCCCCTTCAAACTTTAAGCTCTCTTCCTCCACCCATGAAACCCACCGCGCAATAGCTTCCTCGACTGCTTTTTGCAGAGAGCCCTTTCCGTATCCAAACCTCCTCATCGCAAGTTCCCTAAACCTTCTCTCAAGATCCTTACTTATATTAGCCCTTATCATGGTACTGATTACATAATGCCATAAGACATAAAAGCCTTTTTGCCACAAAACAGCCACTTTTACACCAGACCCCCTTATTCAAAAAGACCACAGTACCCAAAAGACTGGTATCTTTGTCCTCTCTAGACACTGAGCCCCAGAAGACCGAGTATCTTTTCGCCCACCCTGCTGTCAAGAACGTTGAACGCCTCGCCCCACTCTTCGCGCGCTAAGCAGATGTACCTACCTTAACGTAAAGCGATACTTTAGCAGAAGCGGAGCCATACTGCAATATGAGCTCGCAGAAAATGAAAAAATAGAACTCGAGCTAAGTCGCAACTATACCTCGGATCCTCGATAAATCACCATGCCAAACAATTAATCGTATAAACTTAAATAAAGAGATAAAGATAGAAACATATGAGTAAGGAAAAAACGAGCGAAAACCGCGACCCAGACAAAACGGGAAAAGACCCTCCATACATGAAGCACGTCTACGACGGCGACCAGTGGGGCATCTTCTACCTCCCAATAGACGACTTCGAGCAAGAACTACCAGAGCTCGGAAAAGCCCTCGACCACATACAGCAAAACCACGGCGAAGCCACAGCAGTCATCCCAAACATAGGCCTCACAAAGGCAAGCCTCTTACTCGGAACCTCCTTCCAAGGAGTCAAAGGATTCGCAATAATATACAAAAAGCATAATCTCTGAATTTTCAGGCGGTATGCATCTTTTAGGATTTTTGCCTACGGGGGACTAGGAGGGCAGTCCGAGGCTATTAGCGCAGAAGACTCTAATCATCAACAACTAGTTAATCTCTTTGCAATAAATGCCCCTCTTTTCTAATTCCCTAACTATGCCATTTACATGCATCTTTCCTCTCACTATTAGAACAGTTTTACCAGAATTGACCAATTCAGTTGCTCTTTCCACCACCTTGGAATCACGGATGTCAATTGTTCTGTAGGCAAAAATCGGCCCGCTGAGAAGCAAGCCACCTGTAACTAGTAAAGTAGCAAGTTTGAAAGCTTGCTCCGGTTGCATCATCACTAAAATTCCAGACTGGATCCCCACTTGGAAAATTTGAATAAAATATTCCCAATAAAAAATACCATTAGCTGTGATTATAATTTCAATGAATAGCGTCAATAAGATCAATACAAGCAATGGAATCCCCACTAAAAATAAAATAAAAACAGTGAAAACTTCCACGTAGACACTCTTTTTCAAAGCATATACTTCATGAAAGTCAGAATCTGTTCTTTCAATTATTTTTCCTCTTTCCTTTGCCAGCGTCGCCACGGAGAACATATCCCCCTTGAACTCTATACCACGGAATACCTTATAGTACCATCTTGCTATTCCAAAAGCTATCTTCTCAACTAATAACGAAAAAAGCACGCCTAAAATAGACACTATTGTCACAGGATCTTTCCTCACCAATTTCTCCCATTCCCGTATTAAAAAACCCTCAAGCAAAACGACATCCACCTTGTCCAATGCATTTTCAAGATGAGGTAACAAGATATGTATAGATCCATAGATGTAACATTTGTCCTTTATCATTACTTTGCCACCATAATTACTCAAGGTAATTATTGTAAAGATAATTTTCTAAAATAACACTGAAAGTTATTTTGATATATTGCTAGTATAGCTACGTACCTCGCTATTAAATGACAAAGTGAAGACTTACAGAGGATAAGAGAAAAAGTTCTCTCATTTTCCTTACTCCCTTTGAGAAACCTTTCCAAAAACCCTAAGCATGAGTTCCGGCTCCTCCGTGTGGACCGGCACTATCTCCCTCGGCTTGACGAGCCCAACAAGCCTAGCGAACTCGTGGGGATAATAGTGCCCAGAAACCCTCAGCCTATACGACTGAAGCCCCAGGCGGCGGAGCCAGCCGAGCGCAACGGCCTCTTCCACCCCCTCTTCCGCCTCGTGCTCGGAGATCATAAGGATGGCTATTCCCCCTTGGAGCTCTATCTCCCTTGCAGCCCCCCTAGCAAAGTCTACCACCTCGAAGAGGTCTGCGATTACCGTATATGCGCTGGGGTTCCGTAGATCATCGTAGCCGGCAAGCTCGACTAGGGACGGCTTCTCGGCAAGTGTGGGCGCACGGAATATTCCCTCCGTCTCCAGGTTGAGATGCGAAGTCCACAGCTCGACAACGTCTAGGAGTTTTTTCGAGGCGATAATACCCCTTCGACCTGTCTCACGAAGCAGTGCATATAGGGCCATAAACAGGTCGAACTCGAGCCTGTGGAGGGCTATAAATAGTGGAACCCTTGAAGACAGTATCTTCTTTAGCAATGGTAGAGAGTCTTCCCAGGATAGGGGCCACACTGGCCTGCCAAAGTTTGTACCCTCAACTATGAGTTTGTCAATCCTTATATCAGGGTTCTCCTCAAAGTAGTCAAAAAGAGTGTGTGGATAGAGCTGAGCGGTTCCCTGGAGTTTATCGAATCGGAAGTCCCCAGTATAAAGTATGTTCTCGTCGCTCCCAAAATAGAGGTAAGCAACCGAGGGGTAGGAGCTGTGAGGCACACGCAGAGCCATAACACCACGTTTATCTACGACTCTATGCTCCGACTCTTCTATCTTCGCCGCGTATCTCGGAGGAACATATGCAGTCCAGTCGGGAGAATTTTCGTACCATTCACTGATAAGCATTAAGGCCTCTACAGACGGCACCTTTATGACTAGTTCGTCCGGAAGATCGCCAAGAAGCCCCAAGTGGTCAAAATGGAAGTGGGTTATGTAGAGCGCCTCGGCCTCCGCTAGCTCGTCCCTGCTCGGCAGAACTCCAACTTCTCTAAGCTCGTCTGGCCCCGCGGGCCTAAGCCTATAGCCATAGAGCTTTTTTAGCCATTTAAACCTTAGCCCTTGATCAAATACGAGAACCCTGTCTCGGTCCCGTATCCTTATACAGTTGCCCCCAATCTCCGAGTCGCCCTGTAAGACCTCAACTTGTACCATACAAGTCGCCCCTAGGAACACCAACGAACTTAAGGGCTCCAACAGGCCGGAAATCTATCTTTGAAATAGGATCCCTTATAGGTATCAGCTCGGGTCTTCCAAGCTTAATATTCCTGACAATGTATATCCAATACCTGTCCCTGTTCTGGGAGGCGAAACGGTACTCGTCCTCAGTAAGCTCGATCATCAGCGAGGGTCCAGCGTGCCCCTTTACCTCTATGTATCTCACCTCGCCGCTCACAGGGTCTTGGCTCAAAATGTCGTAGTGCTCTCTTTCGTGTACATCAAGGGGTTCACGGCCCTGCTGGCGCTCATGTTCCATTGCGATACGCATAGCTTCAGCTTCTATCTCGGCTTTCTCCTCCAGGCTTAGAGACTCTTCTGACAGACGTGAAGCTCTCGAGGTGAAGAATATTTTTCCTATGAGTCTTGGCTCCTCTATGCTTAGACTTTCAATGAGTCTCTGAGGAGACTTTTCCCTTAGCAGGTTTTGTTGGGCAACTTGGCTCCTGTACCGTTCATAGTCATTTGCCAGATCTCTAGCGAGCCCCTGAATGTGAAGTGTCAACATGTGCTTGTCTGTTGCTGGTACCTGGTTCTCGACATCTGTATCTACTGTATCAAAGTACTTGTTTTCGATAGCCCTTGCCAGGATCTCTAAGAGCTCTTTGCCCCTAAAGATTCTTCCATCATCAGAAATGGCGACAGGCTCCCTATAAAGAGTGGGCCCGCCGCGAAAAGATATTCCTACCACATATATTCTTACTTCCTGGTCTCTCTCGCCCGTCGACACTATTATTGGCACAGCACTTTTAGCCTTTGATTCGCGCGAAGCAATGTTCGACAACAAGGTGATAATAGCTTCCTGTGCCTTGTCAAGGGGAACAAGGGCCCCTCCAGGTGCCTTTACATAGATTTTCCCATCCTTATTTTGCACCAAGTCCGGGTACCTTTTACCAATAGCTTCAACGAGTCTGGCCACATAGCTCAAGGCCTCCTTAGAAGAAGTGAATCCCGTCGTCTTCTCCATAAACTGCATTATTTGTTCACGTGTAAGCCTCTTACTACCGCTAACCTTTTCAAGATCCTTCTGGAGCTGCTGTATAGTTCTTGCAATAGAGTCTACGAGCCTCTCGAAGCCCTCTCTGCCCTTTTCGATGTACTGCCTTCTAAGTGTGTACTCGCTTACCTTTTTGAGCCTTGATCCACTCTTAATAGACAGTGTAACAGGTTGCGGCTCTCTCCTTTCCTCGAAGTCGATAACGTATGCCTCTTCTCCGACTGGAGGCTTCTCGAGCTTCCCGAGAGCCCTCCCCATAGCAACGAGCTTCTTGTACAACACGTCTAGAACATCCTTGTCGCTGTCGACAGCAAGGAAAACAGTATAAACATTTACATCCTTCTTTTGACCCAGCCTCCAAACCCTCCCAATCCTCTGCTCCAGTTTTATGGGGGACCAGGGAGGCTCATAATTTATCAGGACATTGGCAACCTGGAGGTTAAGGCCCTCAGATGCCACGTCAGTTGCAACTAGAACTCTCTTCCCGTTTTCCTCGAGCCACGAACGTATCGACATCAGCTCTTCTTCCCTGGCCGCCTCGTCACTAGTGAGCAACCTCACGTTTTCTCTGCCGAGAACCTTCACCAGAGCATCGAACACGTAGTGAGCTGTATCCTTAAACTCTGTAAACAAGATTACCTTGTCGCCCATGCTTACATGTTGCTCAACAATGCTAACAACGCCCTTCAGCCTGCTATCATTAGTCATCGAAGCCTTGGCGAGCTGGACAAGATGCTGAAGCTCTCTTACATCATTTTCAGAAAACAGGATAGAGCACCTTTCTGCAAACTCTTCAACAACCTTGTCTGGATCCACATCTTCCTCATATTCCTCAAAACCAGTGCCGAGTAGAGCCTTGGCAAGATTAATCCTTTTCCTTAAATCTTTCTCGGCAATAACCCTATTTTGGAGCCAGTATGCTCGCTTCTCGAGGATAACCTGCATAGTGTTAATAGCAGCGGCCGGGCTCGATGAAGCCCTCTTAAAGATCAAAGCATTGAGAAGACCAAGAGCCCTAGGCTCTGTTCCACTCACATTATGGTAGTCGAGGATCTTCGTCCTGAGGAAGCTTATAAGCCTCCTATGGAACTCGCTCTCGTCACGGGTAGCAGGGACAATCACCGCTGAAACACTACACCCTGGAAAGACCTTCTCACCTTCATAGACATTGTTCACGTCGAGCTTTGTTCTTCTAAAGACCAGCACATTCTGTGTAGCACTATAAAATAACACATTGTCAAGCCTCTGAAAATCTGTCGTTAAGGAGGGGTCCAAAAGCATAAGCCTGGAAAGATAGTCCTTAGGGTCTCCACGGTGGGGCGTAGCAGAAAGCAAAAGGATATGCTTGGACTTGTCGACCGCAATCCTAGAGACAAACCTGTACCTCTGGGTCTCTTTTTTGGCAGATGACTTGCCTACCCTGTGAGCCTCATCCACAATAAGCAAGTCCCAGGAAACACCTAGAATCTTATCCATGTACCTCTCCCTTTTAACTAGATCCATCGACGCGACATAGAAACCCTCTGGAAAACCGCTCGAAGAAAGACTCTGGAAGTTCGCTCTCTCGATCCTTGTGGCCCTTATACCGAAGCGTTCAAGCTCTAGGAGCCACTGCCTCACAAGTATCCGGGGAACCAATATGAGAACCCTCTTGGCAAGGCCCAGATCGGAAAGCCTCTTAGCAGTCGAAATAGCTGTAACAGTCTTGCCGAGACCTATCTCGTCCGCAACAAACACGCGGACCGGCACCCTAACCATTGTACGTGCAAGGAACTCGGCTTGATGCAGATAAGGATAAACGGGAGGCCTAGCCCTCTGAAGGCCAAGATACAGAATCGGGTTATACCGGGAATAAAGATCCAAAACGTCGTGGACAAGGCTTAGAGCCATACTAATCAAGCCCGTACAAAACCCTAAACGCCCTAGCAGGCCTATTGAGAGCCTGCCTGCCCCTCTCAGTTGCAGCAATAAACTTCGCGAACCAAAAATGCAGCTCGTATTCGTCCAGCCCAGCAACTATCTCGCGGAGCTCTCCAGCCTTCGAAGGATCCCTAATCCTCTCCCTCACGACACCATACACAAGAAGCCTCTTGTAAACACCGTCGCCCACGCGCAGCGACCTCTTGCCAGACAAACGCGCACCAAGAGACTCCGCGAAGAGGACTAGCTCGCTCCACGGACACACCGCGGAAACCTCTGGCTTCTTGGAATAAGTATAGGGATAAAAATGACAGACCTGAACTACTCCACCATGTTCAGCCTTCTTCGACTTCCTTTCAGTGTAAGAGACACGTCTAAGAGGCTCCCTACTCATATGCTCGTCACAATCTTCTCTACACTCCTAAACCTTGAAAGAATATCTTCAACTTCGGAAAGCTCTTTTGGTTGCTTAAACTTGAACCTAGCAGAGAAGCCTTCAAGTCTCCTAATACCGGTGAGACTCATAGCCTCCTTGACCATTTCTATAAACACGACTGGATCAGTATTCCTAGTCTTCAAAGTGATCTCTTGCTCGCCAGACCTCAAAGCCGCAAAGCCATCTTCAAAAACCAAATCTGGGAAAGTCTTGACTATATCCTCACTTTCCAACAAATCCATCACAACTAGGCCGACAACTTTTACCTTCTCTTCTCCCAACACTTTTACCTGTAGCCTCCCAGAAACAGGTCTCCTATACTCTACGGACACCTCAAACTCGTAGGTTCCCGGCTTATTCGGTAGCTGAAGCCTCCAAACAGCAGTAAACGGCGGCCTGCCCTGGCCGGGCTCGATTTCTCCTTGACTTACCTTAATCTTCACTACGTCGTCGACCTTGCCCACCGGAGTTATGTCCACAAACACTTGAACCATGGAGCCAGGCTTATCCTCAACAAAGCTGGGACGAAGCGTAACCTCGATCCCCTCAGTGATCTCCTCCTCTTTCCTAACCAGAGGATAAGTCTTCAGAAGCTTCGCAGCATCCTCCGTGCTAAGACTACTCAAGTCATGCTCCCTACCCCCTTCCAATAACACGTACCGAATCCTGATGACCTTGCCATCCCTCTTCTCACTTACAGGCTTCAACTGTTCCAACAAGCGCTCAGCCGCAATCCTCCAAGGAAGCACAATATCATTGTCCTCCAGCATGCTGGGCGGAGCCCCCTCAATAATCGTCGGTACATTTTCAGGGCTATAAATGCGAACCCAGTAAATCTGGCCACCCCTCTGGATACCAATCTTGAGATTTCTCACGCCCTCAACTAGGGCCTGAATCACCAGGTTCCTGGGAACAAAAGGCAACCCGGGGTGAGTATAGAAGTAGCCCAAAATTTCTTTCACTGTAAGCTCCCTACTACCTTCACTAATATCAACACTAATCCCCTTCAACAAGTGCTCGAAAACATCATACCCTAAGGAGGTCAGATATGCCTTTCCAACATCAGGACTCTCTAGAGCCTCCTCCGCGATCCTCGCCAGAGAAGTCGCCTCTGGCCTCACAGGTGAAGTCTTTGCATAATTGTCGCCGCGCTCGCTCACGCTAGGATAACCTATAGTGTCAAACGCGTTAATTATTTCCTGGTAGAGCTGTGTCTCCCTGTCCCTCATGTACTGTCTAAGCTTTCTAGTCTGAAGCTCCCGTATATCCTCATCCTGATAAATCTCATTAAGCATCTCAGCAACATTCTCACAGGCAATAAGCTCCCTAGCAAGCTCCAATAGCCTATTAAACCTCCTCCCATCGCTCGGATAAAGCACCGCCACAGTATTCCTATAGACCCTGGAGCGGCCACCTTCGTCCTCAAAAATCAGCCTCCTCAAGTCTTCCTGTGAGAGTACCCGGGGGGCAATTATCAACGAATATTTTGGCTCATCTGTGGGTAGTGGCTTGTCCCTTACATCGACGAGAGAAAAGAGCTTCTGCTGTTCCTGCTTCTTTTTCCCAGTAGTCGGTGGGGGCTTCTGTGACAGGCTTCTAATTGCATCGAGCAAACGGTTTCTAGCCTCAACCTCGCTCACACGCCTAGCCTCGTCCTGGACAATCGCTATTATTGGAGAAATAGGGGTAAACCAGTACCTTCCGTCCTTCTCCTGTATAAACAGCAATTCACGTGAAGCAACATCCAAGGCATTCAACACGTCGGCTGGCTTCGAGTTGGTCTTTTTAGCAAGAGACTCCTCATAAACCATGAAAGCCACGTCTTCCCTAGTAGGGAACACCCGCTCCGGCCTCGTTGCGAGGCCATAAACATACGTCCTAACAAAGATGGCGAGCGCAACCGCGTGAACAAGCGGGCCCCTCTTCAGGGCGTTGTCATATATGTCCCTGTCGACAATCGGCTTAAACTTCGAGAAACTCTGTCCAAGCAAAAGCGCATCAAGACGCCCAACATTTATATGCCAAGGCATAACAAAGTCAGGATCCTCGGCACTATTCCAGATCTCCCTTACCACTACACGAGTAATCCTAAGTGCGTCCCTCGTCCTCTGGAGCCCGGGGTGCCTTGTAACAATGTCGTATAGAACATCAATGTAGCTTGGATGGAAAGGCGCAAGCTCATCTATCCTAGAAGCCTTCTCGACCGCAGATTTTCCGAAAACTTGCTCCTCAGAGCTGTAAAGCTCCAGGTATCTACTTCTAAGCGCCACGACAGCGTCACGATCAATCTTCTTAAAGATCCTCCTCTGCAGTACACGGACAACGTCCCCCGCATCAAGAGGAACATCGTATGCCGATGCAACCCTCCCAATAGCGTCCCTAAGCATCTTAGTCTCCTCCTCGTAGGCCTCCATGTAGCGCTCCTCTTCACCCCTAACCTCCACCGGAAGAGTAATAACTACGACAGACCTCGTCCCCTCGACAGCCTTCACAAGGCTCTCAACAAAAGCCACAACGTTCTTCCCATAGTCCCGAAGCTTTTCGTCCTGGCTCCCCCTAAACCTCGCAACATACTTCGCAATCTCGTCAATAAGGATGATTACAGGCTCGTCCCCAAGGAGCTTCCTGATAGCCTCCACAGATGGCGCAAAGCCACCCCTATCCTCCTCCTCGAAAAACCTATACTTCCCAAGCTGGTGAGCCATAGAGCCCCAAACACTCCTAACCACGTAATGCTTCACATCCAGCGGCCTGGCAGGGCTCGGACAAAGCTCGTCAGAATCCCCATCCAGCACCACAAGCTTCGCCCCAGCCTCAACAAAGCGAACAGCCAGCTCACTGTCAACCCTTGAAAGCGACTCTGGCTTCCTCACAGCGTGGAGTACCGCGAGCAACAAGTGCGTCTTTCCGCCGCCATAAAGCGAGAAAAGCGGGAAAACCCTCCTAGTCCCCTTGCCCTCCACAGCCTCCACAATGCCTCTGAGAACCCTCCTCATAGAGTCCGAGAAATACGTAGACTCGAAGAACAGCACAGGGTTAGAGTAAACCTCGTGGCCCCTACCCATGTAAACCTCTGAAAGCGATGGAGCAAGCTGCTCGTCAAGCCTCTCGTCGAACAGCTCTCCCCTAACCTCACAGTACCCCTTAAGCCCCACCCAACCACCCCTCAAGCGTTCCAGCACCACTCACATACGACAAGACCCTCTCGCAGAGTCTCCTCTCCGGATCAACGCTCGGTACAAGACGGCCAGAAAATACCCTCGCAAGCCTCAAAGCCTCATCTACGAGCACAGCATTAACAGAGCGGAGCTTCTCGTACTGCTCCCTAAAGCTTTTGACGTCAAGAGTAGCGGCATAATACTCCAACAAATGCAAGGCATCAACAGCACTCCTCAACACCGGCCTTGACGGGTCAAGGCCCCTAGCACGGAGAAGCTCTACAAGATCATCTCTCTCTTCGCCACGAGGTTCCAAAAGTCGAAACTCGCTGTCAACCTTCTCCACAATCCTCATACTTGTCAGCTTCTTGTCGTCGAGTCCCGTCCCAAAGCCAATAATGTGAACTGTGCTCCTATCCATCACCCTCCCCCTAGCCCTACCACTCCAAGGCACCAACACCTTGGCAAGCATATAGAAAAGCGCCCCAGCATCCCTAACCTCCTCTCCAGCCTCCCCGCTGCCAACAAACCTCGAAACAGCCCTAGCCAGCCCCCTAGCAGCCGCAGGGTAAGCCCGCTCCCTAACAAACCCACCAACATCATTGACGCCAACAATCCTCTCACGAGAAGTCACAGCAGAAAGCGTGGCAGCCAGCGTACCAACAAACAAGTCCACTCCCGAACGACCAGCCCTAAGCAACTCGAGAGCTCTCTCCTCAGCGGCCACCAAAGCATCCCTATAAACCTCGTCCCACAAAGCCTCACCCTTAACGCCAGGCCTCCAAACAACCACAATCGACGTGTCAAGAGCCGCCTTCCCCCTCGCAGTCACACGCTGAGCAGACTCCGTTGATACAGGAAAAGCTGTAGTTACACGGAAGCCAGCCCTCCACCCAGCAGATATCAGCTCCTCCCAAGCCTCAGGATCCGTATGAGCATAATAGGTAACCAATATGCCATCATCCTTTAGGACACGCCTGATCGACAAAAAGGACTTACTCAAAAGATCAATAAAATAACTACGTGCCTCATCCTCGGAAGCTTCACTGTCCTTAAAATATTTCAGTCTTCCGACGTTAAGCCCAACCTCCCTAGTCGCAAATTCCTCCCACTGAGTCCTGATCTCCCTGTAGGCAACGCCAACACGCTTGAAAAAAGCTTCGCCCATGAATCGTGGCACAAGTCTTCCCTCGCTAATGTCGCTGAGAGCCCGCTTAAGCCATACATAATAGAAGTCACTAAGCTCTACGTAAGGCACATCGTCCCTGTAAGGTGGGTCAGTAACTATAGCATCAAATTTTTCATTCCCGAGACTGCTTAGTATTGCAGAATCATCTATGGAAACAAATACCTTATTAAGTTTGATCGAAATTGATGAAATAATATAGGTTAAACCATTGGTTATCTTATCTATGTTTTTTATCCATGAGCCTTGTACCTGGAAAAATGGTAAACTTTTAGCGAATAAATTCGTTTCACCAAAATTCCATTGCATAGCTATCCCACGCATTGCCAAGCTATGTGCTATTTTCACCCCCCAGGGGTTTGCCGAGTCAACAACTGTCACAGCGCTGTTATAGCTAGCACACCTTGCTAGAGCTATCGATAGATATACCGTTACCACTTCCGCGTACTTGAACGCGTCCTCCTCACTCCACCCCTCTCTCAGCTTCTCCTCTTCAATCTTTTTGCCAGCCTCCCTGATCAGCTTAACCAGCTTGACGAGGGTCAAGAGCTGGCGCGGGTTGAAAAGTTTGAACCATTTATCGAAACCCCAAAGTGTTATTCGGAAAGCCCCGGCAGTTCCCATTTGGTAAGGCGCGAATAATTCTATCGGTATATCTGGGTCACCCCACATCCTCCTTAGTTTCTCTAGGGCTTTCCACAGCTTCTCCGTGTCCTGCTTGGTCGCAGGCTCGAACTCGAGGTCTCCCTCTCTCACCTTCACTTTTACGAGGAGGGTTGGCCTGGCGGGGCTTTCGATGAGCTTCTCGAGCTCGATTCTCCCGCTTAGGTACTCCTCGAGCAGCCGGTTCCACTCTCTGATCGCGTGCTTGACGTACCACTCTGTTTCTTCGCCTTTTGGCTTCTCGATGCTGTGTTTCCCGGTTTTCAGTGAGATGTATCTAATCTGGTTTCCGCAGTGGAGGCATGTACCTGTTTCGCGTCTCGCGTATATATTTGGCTTCCTGACCGTCCTCTTGGTGCCGTTGACCTCGACGTAGCCCTGCTTGCTGTTGACCTTGGCCTCGATCTCGCTTGTTTTTAGCTCCTTGTTGAGGTCTACTATCTTTATTGCCCCGTTTTCCCAGTCCATCCATGCAAGCCTGCTAAAGATCTTCTTTTTGGCTCCCTCCTCTTCTCCCTCCTCTGTCTCCTCTGATGAGCCCTTGGATACTCTTGCTAGCCACCAGTTGCCTATGAGGGGCGTGTATTTGCCGCAGTGGGGGCACTTTACTTCCCATGTGCCTATGTAGACAGCAACGTCGGGGTCGTATAGCTCCTTGATGTCTGGGTCGCCGGCGAGCTGTTCTGTTATCCATTTTCCCCACTTCTCAACGTCTCTGACTAGCTGTTCTCCTAGGCCTCTCTCTGCGGCCCACTTTGGATACTCGAGTACAGCCTTAAGGAAAACATAAGTTGTCGGGAGCAGTTCTACCGCAACTACTTCGCCGAAGCCGAGCCTCATCGCCTCTAGTGGTATAGAGCCGAAGCCCGCGAAGGGGTCTAGCACTTTCATCTTGGCGAAGCGCTCCCTCCACTCGGGTGGCGGCGACGGGTTCTCCCTGTGCGGGACGTTTTCGACTTGCCCCTTAAGGTTTACTTTTGCCTTGAGGACCTGCGTGACAAAAGTGTGTACATCTATGTCTGGGGGGAGTGCGGCCGCCGCGAGCACTGCGCGGGCGCTTGCTAGGGGTTTTCTCGTCCACCAGAAGACCATTTCCCAGTGTTCTGGGCGTCCTCCGCCCTTTTTCTCTTTTTCTGCGGCCTGGTTTACAATGTCTACGGGGAATTTGGGGGATTCGAGGAATGAAGACATCACAATATAGAGCGGTATATGAATAAATCTTTTTTCATTATCTTTTTAAAGTAGAAATTATAGAAGTAAGAATAACATTAAAAACTATCCATAAAGATAATCTGAATCTTGATGGGCTTCAAGGTAAGGATCCGCAGGGAGAAGGATGTATATTCTGTAGTAATAGATAATGGTTCATCATTTACTGTAGATGAAGTGAAATTGGACGGAACTTCTTTAGACGATATTGAGAGCATTTTTGATTTGGAACAACTCAAGGAGTGTCTTCTTGAAGTTAAAGAAATTTATCTTTCTGAAAAGTCACACAAGAAAAAGACGATTCTCTTCTTATATCGGGAAGAAATAAGCTAATTTTTCCTTTTTTATTAAGAAAAAATGTTTTGAAAAAGTTCTAAAAAATAAAAATAAATAGATGTCCAACGTGAAAACTTTGAAGTTGTATGAATTACTGGACTCTTGTCGGTACGCTTGACAACTGGATGATTGGAATCGAGAGGGGCGTCTGGGGCGTCAGGGAGAGGGCTAGGCCGCTCTGGGGCAAGGTACAGCCGGGCGACAAGGTCGTCTTCTACGCCGTCAAGACAGGCGTCCTTGGCTATGGGACCGTGGAGGGCAAGTTCGAGAGCAGGGAGCCTCTCTGGCCCAAGGAAAAGGAGAGAGGCGAGCCCATCTGGCCCCTAAGGCTCAAAATAAGGGTCGAAAAGGTCTTTGGGGAGCCAAAAAAGAAGCCAGCCAAGATGCTGGTAGGCTTCGCAATAAACAAGCTGGACCCAGAAACATTTAGAGAGATAGCGCGCTAGGTTTATTGGAGCAAATTTGCAAACTCTAGGATGACCGCTTATGGCTGTTGGCAGAATAGAGGATGCCCGAGCGAGGCTTTACGCAGCAGAGAACCATCTCAAAGAGCATGATTACTCCGGTGCAATGCTCGAAGCCCAAATGTGCATGGAGCTCTCGATTAAGGCTCTTCTCGACAAGCTGGGCATAAGCTATAAGACTAGGGAGGGGAGGATACCACACGATGTCAGTGATAAAATCCCCGAAGCTTATGAGAAGCTGAAGCAATGCCCGCAGGACTTGAAGGAATACGAAGTTAAGTCGATAAGAGTGGAGTTAGCTAGATCCGCTGTGCTCTTGCGGCTCTTAACTTCGATCAGAGAGTATCTGGAGTATGGCGTGAATGGGTTAGCGGGTTCTAAGGAAGTATTCGAATTCACATTCGCTGAGAAGCTAGCAGCTACTATTGTTGAACAGGTGAGGAACTCCTATTGGAGAATCTATGATTTGATTAACAGACTAGAGAAAGGCGCAACGATAGCCTAAGCTTTGCTGTTAGCGCGCTATCTGAAGATTATGACATGATGCTAGATGTCAGTTATTGTGGCGAACTGGTTCTCGGCGTGCTCGTTAGCTTGGCGCACGCCCAAAAGTTTCTTAGAATCTGTTTTCCCTAATCTAGCAGGCTCCTTTCTGAGTGCTCTTCGATTTCTTCAGAGAATATAGTACGCTATCATCACTACGCTAGCAACCTGTGGCTTCTCAGGAAGAATGTAGAGCTCCGCCTCAGCAACGTGTACGAGAAAGAATTAATTTTTAGGAGATGCTAAGCAATCTACGCGCCCATTGGGAGTATATATTCGTTCTTCAACAACGTCTAGTCAAGCTCGAGACCTGAGTAATAACACTTCAGCTGCTAGTAATCCCGCTCCACCCCCCAACACCTTTCCCACTTCTTTTAGCGAAGGTCGCACTTTCACCTGCATTCAGCTCGCGTAATAGGTTCCCCGCCTACCACCCCGTAATCCCTTTTACTAGCGAGGAGATTCTCAGCTCGCTCGCTACGTCGTCAAGCACACGTAGCGTCTTGCTATAAATGTCTAGGATGAAGAACTTGACTTCCTACCCCCAGCTCCGCGCTTCTGCGGCTGAATTTTTCGACTAAGCCGGCGGGAGGGGGCCAGAGTGAAACTGCGAAAGCGCACTACGCTCAACTCCCAACTCAGCTTAACGAGGTAAGTTATCGAGCACTTGGAGCGCGCTTTCTAGCTTTCACTGCAAATACGGCTACTGCTACAACGGCTAACAGTAGCCCGAGCAACAGGTAGGCGCGCGTGTAGTCCTCCCTCCAAACGGCAACCAGGCTCCTAGGCCGGTTTACAAGCACCCTCACGGTGCCGCGCTCCACAACCACGTCTCCTGCCTCTAAGCCCTCCCACCTTTCGAAGCGGTACGTCACGAGCCCTGCATCAACGTCAGTCGCGGTAAGCTTCACCGTAGCGTAGCTCCCATCGTCGTACCAACCTTCCCCCTCCGCTGAGCCGCGGTCTGTAATCACCCCAACGTAGTGCTGAATCCTCCACCTCGCCTCCAGCTTCACCGACTCGTTCACGGGTAGAATGACGATTGATGGGTTGTTCGAAAACAGTTTGCCGTCCTTGTACCAACCTTCGAACGAAGCTCTGCTGCAGCCCCAGGTGCAGTATCCTTGCGTCACGTTACCGGAGAAGTACACTTCGGCATTCCTGATGCTCAGCGTAGCCATTGTGCTTTCATCGTACCAGCCCTCCCCGCGCACCAGGTTGCGCAAGAGCATGTTAGGCGATACAACCTCGACCATATACTGCCTCGTGTACACAGCTGTTAAGTTGACTGGCGCATCGACGATAAGCTCGAGCGAGGGGTTCGCCTGTGATGCGCTCCCAGTAGGCTTTTCGACCTTCCACATTCTAAACACGTAGCGAACACCGGGAAGCTCTTCGACCGTTAGAGGTGCGGTAATCCTAACAGTCTCCCTAGGCGAGTACCATCCAGCTCCAGCCAGCTGCGTAGGCGCGTTTGACGTCACGTTTACAGGGAAAGCTGGGCGCAACGCGTAAACCACCCACCGGCAATCGTACTTGGCCCCCTCTCTCCCTTGCTTAGCGCAATCGCTGCCGGCAACGTACAAGTTGAGACCGTCGGTCACCGCTAGGCCGGTAGGGAACTCGTAATCTCTTTCGGCTTCCCCTCCCAACGTGAAACTGAATATGTTTTTAAGATTTTCATCATAAACATATAATGCATGGTTAGAACGGTTATCAACGAGCTCCCCGCTGAAGAGGTAAAAGTACCCTTGAAGCGTTATCCCGCATCCAAGGGGGAAATCTGCACGGTTAGTAAAATTGTATAGGTCATCATCATTGAAGAAAGAGTAAGAAACCTCTGCGAGATTCCTGAAGAGGATATAGTTGAAAAAGCGCTCAGGTTGCAGAAGCCAGCCTGGGCGAAGTCCTTCGCTGCTGGCTACCTGCACCTCTCCAGCTTTGCTCAGTTTCAATATGTCACCGGCAGTTAGAATGTACGCTGAACCATTTTCGTCGAACGCTACGGCTAACGCTGCCTCACCACCTATTTTTAGCTCCCTTTGGAGCTCAAGCTCGCGGTTTAGGATCAGCGCGCGCCCCTCACGAGTTGCAAGCCGTTTCGACGACGCATTATAGAGCTCCCCGACAACCCAAAGCTCCCCCGTAGCAGGGTTCACACCCACACCCCAAGCCCACTCGTCCCCGATTGAGGGGTTGTAGAGGTACCTTTTCACTAGCTTCAGGGCGGGATCCCTCTTCTCGATAACCCAAGCGGTATCGTTTCCCCGTAAACGCTTCCACCCAGCTATGTAGAGGTACTCGCCGTCCGTCGCCACCTGCATGACAGCGTAGTCCAGCTTAACCCGCCCTTTCTCGTACAATTCAAGGCTGAAAGTTGCTAGCACGTTGCCTCCGCCAACGTAAAGCGTACCACCAGTAACGGTGCAAGTGTAAAACTCTCCTTTACCCCTCCAAACTTTAATTAGATTTCCAGTATTTTTGTCTCTAACTTCAATCCTACCAGTCGAACCGTTTTCAACACCAATTACATAGACGTTGTCACCGGAAAGACAAGTGCACAAAGCCTTATCAATGCTGGGCGAAGGATCACTAAAAACCCTCCAAACAACCGGCTGGGCTTGAACCAAAAAGCTGGAAGCGAGAACGATCGTCGCCAGTGCAACTAGCCAATGTAGCTTCACATGCTAAATAAAGACTTCTTCGGTATATTAACGTTTAGCCGTCTATTCAACGTTCACCCCCTTTGCGATCCCGCTTTTTTCTTGGCTGCTAATGTTCTCATCAAACCCTCCCCGGCTATTATTGCCGCGATGATCATGATCGCTATTAAACCCGTTGCTCGCCACGCGGTAAGCTTGCTCTCAAGCCACTAGTAGGAGCTCTGCAGGTCAGAGTAATTGGTTTGGAGCTCCTCGTAGTTACCCCTCAGTTGATTGTCATTGGTTTCAGTTGCTTGTAGTTGCTCTCTAGGCATGTGAAGTTTTCCAACGCTTCGTTGTAATTCTGTTGGCACGCGCTCGTTTTTAAATAAGCGAAACATGTTTTCTCTCTCCCTAGTCCTTTTTATTTATTGCTTTGAAAAATATATTACTGGATTTATGATGCATTCTTTTTTCATAGGCAACACAGTAAACTTAATCTATTAGTGATACGTTGAAACTTGAAAACTATTAATACCATCTCCTTTAAGGGGTACGTATTGATGCCTTCCCATAAGGTTCATCAGAAATGCGGGAGCATGATTGGCCTGCCCATAGATGTTGTGAGATACGTAGATGTTTTGATCGATACTGGCAAGTGTGGCAAGCATGACATCGGCTTGGAGATTTATACTGAGAAGCTGAGCGAGGAGCTTAACTTGGAGGTTGCTCTGGAGCTTGGAGTTAGGAGGCTATTTGAGTGCCTTGGCGCTGGGGGGAGACTCGGCGAGGATTATTTGAGGGCCGCAGCTCTGCACTTCTTGCTTGACTGCGTGGACCGGAGGATGAAGAGCCTGGGGACGTTGGTTTTCGAGGGGAAGGCGAGGAAGGCTCTTGAGAACTGTGTCGAGTGGATCGATGCGAAGCTTAGGACTCAGAGCTATAGGTATTTCTTTGGCGAGGGTCTAGAGGAGATAAAGGTGCTTGTGGGCTATATGCGGCGCTTATTAGACGAGCATGGCGCTGTGCTGGAGCGCTGTGTAGACTACATTGTGGAAGAAAACAAGTCTAAGCAGACTCCGGAGATTGGTTCGGGAACAATTGCAGGGCTACTCTCGGAGGTCTGTAGAAGGTATGGGATAAAGTGCCTCTTTTATGTGAACGGGAAACTCTTACCTCCAGCCTCTGCGGCAAGGAAAGCATTGAGTCTTCTCGAGAGGGGCGAAAAAGTAGAACTTGTAAGCATAGATGGGAAAATCCGGATAACTGCTAATAACAGCGAAGAGTTTTTCACTAAAATAATGGAGGTTCTTGGCCAATGAACGAGAAGCATTTTTAGCACGGCTTCGAGAGGAAAAATTAATATTGCTATTCTTGTATAATTTTGCGATGAGTTTAGAGAACTTTGTTTCCGAGCTTGAGTCGATGGGTTTTTCTGAAGAAGTCATACAAGAGGTCTTGCAGGCTTTATCAGATTTGTATATAGGAGTCCGAATACCCTATAAGATTATACCAAAGGGATCTGGTGGCATTTACTATTCTCCGATTAGAACGAAGTATTGGCCTTACAGCGATATAATTGAGAAGATCTTGTTACAGAGCGGCTTCGTTGATACAAGTAGTGCTTTTACCGTTTATATGCCTGAAGCCAATTGGTATTTCTTAGCCTTAACAGAGAAAGGTGTAGCAGTTGCCCAGGAAGCTTATATGAGTAAACTCGAAAAAAGCCTCGACTTTGTTAAAGATCACTTGCAGAGATACAAAAGATTGGCGCCGATACTTTACTATGGGGCTATTTATGATGAGAGTCTTGGAAGAATTTATTTTAATAGTAAGCCTATAGAGAGCATTGACCGGGTTCTAGGATTTGAAACAACTTCGATCATTGATGCTAAAATTGGTAAGGCTCCTGAGCCGCCCCAGAAGAGAAGGACGTATCATACCGCGGAGGAGCTGTGGGGTAAGGTTAAGGACATATATGGGATGCAACCTCTAGACATGGTTAGGGTAGCATTTCAGGCTACCGCGCAGACACAGACTGTTACAAATGTTGTCAACGAGTTCTTTTCGCCACTATATGAGAGACGCCTAGTACTTCTTATTCCATCTTATAGCAAAAGAAACGTATATACAGACTGGGAGAAGTGGTATGTTACAAGCGAATTTATGGATGTAGTCAAGGAATCCAATGTTGGGATCGGCCAAGAAAAGCTTAAAGAGTTCGTAACAGAATTTGTCTCCCTCTTTTTGCTTTATCTAGGCTCAAAGCATTACACAAAGGGCGAAATCCTAAAGGCCTTAGAGGTTATTCTAGACGAGAACAAAGAGCTCGGCCTCTCATACGATGAAGTTCTCGAGCGTCTACGAGACCTTATACAAGAAATTAGCTCGTCTACTGGTAGTATCTCCGGCTTCAACGAGTACGGTGAACCAGAGAGCCCACCTTTCATGGTGATGGATTGGGAGAGGCTGGACAAAGCAATGATGGAGTATCTCGAGCTTCTTGGCTCTAGGGCATTTTCATTGGTCTAGACTACGGCAACTCTAACCATTTCCTAGGGCTAGTTAAGGAGTATTTTCGCCTAAGAATACGAGTTCTTTTACTAGATCTTCTTCTCTTAGGGGATCTTGTTGGAGTCTCCACTTGTAGTTTTTGATGAGGTCGCTCACGGAGACTTTTTTAACTTTTATATCGTCAAAAAGCCATTTGATTCTTGATGTCCCCCTTGTAATTATCCACACTTGTTTTGTACATCTAGAGATATTTTTCGTGAGATTTAGATTATCTCTTTGATAGTCTATATAATCCTTTCTTAGCATATTGACGTAATTCTCGATCTGTTGATTTTTAGTTTATTCAAATTTTGTGTCAAGTGTTGCGTCATATATAACGGCGAGATTGTTGACTATGAAAAATCCGTCTGGGCGACCTTTTTGTTCCGTTTTATCATACCTAAATATCTCATTGATTCCTATCAATTTCAACAGATAGGATACCCCGTCTTCAAACTCCTCCCAGTTATTAGTTGCTAGTAGCTCGGAAAAGAATGGTGGAACGAGAGAACTAGCGTGAGATGTTTCAATGGGTAATACTTTTTCTTTAAGATACCATCCAGATTTTCGTAGTGCTTGAATTTCCGGTGGAAGTTGATGCAGAGGAATTTCTCTCTCAATTTTGACTTTAAAATAAATCTTGTTTTTCTCCCTCTTTGTATCATAACCATATACTAGACCTATCCACGCTTTTTCAGCTGTTGCGTGCTCATCAGAAAGCTTAATGAAGAGGGTTTTCGCATATTCTATAAGCTCATTGGGTTGCACACCTTTTAGAAGCCTCCTAGTGTAAGATGTTTCGTTGTTTGGTAAGTTATTCCAGTGATTTGGATAGTATGTTACCATGATGTATTTTATATCTTTCATGAAATCTTCGGACACGTTTTTAAATTAACTTAAAAGTTACTAAAATTTTTCTGTATAAAACTTTTGCACAGCGCTTATCAGTCTTTTATGTCTTCGCATTGGTCTTTGCATGGGGCCATGACTCGTGGTGTGGAGTTTTGGCTTTTTATGAATGCGATGTAGCCGTCTTGGGACTGGAGTAGTTCTGTTATTTTTTGTGGTTGGACTGCCTTGATGGTCTTGGTGCTTGTTATCTCGATGAGTTCGTACCATTGGACGTCCCACTCTGGTGGGAGGGATGTCTTGTATTCTACGAGTTTGAGGGTGAAGTCTCTTATCCTTTTTGGGATTCTTTCGATAAGATAGACGTTTCCAAGAATTGGGTCGACATATTCGATGAAGGTCCAGTCGTCGACGTAGCCTAGTGTAGCTTTGTCTTCTGATGATGAGAGCCAGTATAGGTTTTGGAAGGGGCGTAGTTCTATGAAGTCTTTGCGTGTGCCCTCGTAGCCGAGGTAGACGTCGCCCTTCTCGTCTGTTTTGGTGAACCACTTGTTGCCGGTGCCTGTGAGAAAGATGAGTTTTTCTTCGTCGTACTCGATCTTGGCTTTCTGGGTGTTGTCTTCCTTGAGGGCGAGCTTGAATTCTCCCTGTATGAGGTCGAACAGGTCCTTTATGCCAGATTTAAAGACTACTCTCATGTTTTGTGACCCTCTCTCTGGGCAACAATAGGTGTGCGGGGCCTGCATAAAAATCCAGCTTGTGTCCTATTCATCTGGAAAAAGAAGCCCTTCATACAGTACAACCGTCAATACGGGTATTTATTCCAGAGATTAGCGCGCGACGATCAGCATTAAGGCGTACCGCATGTCTTTACTTACCAAGAGTATCGGGTGTATCTTCACGCGTCCAAACTGGTTTGGCGAAGTAACATCCCTAAGCAGTGCCGGCAATACGTTGTCATAGCTCAACGTGGGGTCGATCATCACGTTTTTGGTGTTGTCTTTTTTTTCTGTGGCTGGGCCGAGTGTTGTGCTGTTGGTTTTCTGCCTCTTCTTTTTTCGCCTCGTAATATGCGTATGCGCCGGCGAAGTATGCCTCTGTGAGGGGGTCTAGGCTTTTCCACATGTCCTTGAAGGCTTGTCTGCCTTGGGTGGTTACGAGGTATTTGTCTCCGCTTTTCTGGATGTAGCCTTGAGAGATGAACACCTCTAGGATCCTTTTTATTGAGTCTAATTTTACGGATACATGTTTCTTTTCGTCCATCAATTTGTATGCGTTCTCTATGATGCCTCTTATGGTTTCGGCGTCGAAGTCGTCCCTGTCTTCTGTGTACAGGGCAATTACGGCCCCGACGGTTTCCGGCTTAAGCATTCTGTGTAGTCACCTCGATGCGGGCTGTGTCTTGGATATTGGTTGATAGCATTAGAACCATTTATCTTTAGCGCTCGTTGCCTATAAATTTTTTGAATTGTATGCTTCGGTCTTTTTAAAGAATCTGTTGCTTTCAACTATGTAATAGTCACAAGGGATCTTCTCGTGATGGGGGGCCAGCTCTCTTGTAATGCTAGGTCTCCCTTCTCTTAAGGAATAGTAGCTTTATGGGAATATTCCTGCCAGAAGAAATGCTTCACTATAAAAGAGCCTTCGCGATACCTTAAAGTGTACCTTGGGAGGGTTATAAAAGAGCAGTTCGGCTACAGGGATGCTTTGGGAGTGGGATGTTTTCTCTAAGACACATATATTTGAGACATAAAAAATGGACAAATGTCTTTGAGAAAGCATGGGCGTGAGAGGCTAGCTCGTATCTGGTTTGGAGGGGAATGCTTTTATCCAGTTTTTTCCAGGTTATACCTGGTTGTGGCTGGTGGCCCGGATTGTTGTGAGGGTGGGTAGGAACTACGCGGTATACCTCCCCAGAAGAGTAGTGGAGGAGCTGAAGCTCAAGGAAGGGGAGAAGCTGGTTCTGACAGTGGAGGGTGAGAGCATAGTGTTGCGTAGGCCTCTTGATTTCTTCGAGGAGGCTAGGAGGAGTCCTAAGAGGTTGCGCCTGGCGCCTGAGGAGTTCGAGAAAACTAGCGTGGAGGCTCAGGAAGAGTTACTGGGTGTCCGCGATGCTCATGGTGTTACTTGACACGTCTTTCCTCCTCCCAGCCTTCGGCACGCGCTATTCTCAAATCTTTTTCATCTCCCTTTACAAGGGACTTAGCTATGCCGAAGAATGTCTAAAACCGCTCAGAGTTGTTAAGCAAAGCGTAGCGGCCGAGGTCTAGTTAGCCGGCTGGCGTAGGTGTGGAGGAGGAATTTGGTGACAAGATTTGTATTGGTAAAGTCTGCATAACTTTGTTATTATTTGTAATAACTTTGTTATTCTTGTTATTTTGAACAGAGAAATCCAAAAATAACTATATTATGCTTAATAATAACAATGTTATTATTGAATGTTTTAGCGAGGCTACCATCGGGATTGAGGGTTAGATGAGCCCTTTTTCTCTTAGCTCCTGCAACATTCCTTCCTTTATTTTTTCTCCTAGTTCTAGAGCCTCTTTCTCGGTTAGTCTGCTTTTTGTTGCCAATGCTTCTAGTACGAGTCTCTGGATTGTCTTTGAGCGGAGGCATCTTTGCCTCAGGATTTTTAGGTTAATGAGTTTTAGTACGACGTGGGCTAGCATCTTTTTTGCTGTTTCCATGATGTTCATGGCTAGCCTTTGAGTTTTTCCATAAATTTTTAGCTATAGCTTGCCTGGAATCGGTTAAGCTAAGATTTTTATAGAACTGGAGGAGGGACAACTTTGGTTTTTGTGGAGTATATTAGGGTTTTGGATAGGAAGGGTAGGCTACTGTTGCCCAAGGAGTGGAGAGAGAAGTATGCGAGGTACAGGCTTGTCCGTGTGAGGATCGAGGGGGAGAGGATCATTATTGAGCCTATTAGGCTGGAGGACTTTTCTGATGAGACTGTTTTCATGGATTCACGATTAAAAAGCGACGGTAAGGGAGAGACGCGGCCTAGGCTTGTTGGGGGCGATTTTTAGGCTAGGTTATCCAGACTCTTGCTTTTCTTAGGGTTTCGATGAAGTCTTCTAGGTCTAGGCCTGAGAGTTTTTGGCTTAGTCTTAGGTCGCCCTTTTCTATGAATAGGATTACTGCCGCCTTTACTCTGGGCGGGAGCCTGTTTATGTAGTTCCAGTCTGCGTTTTGTCTCCTCATTTCGACTACTTCTTTTTCCCGCTCTTCGAGCTCACGTAATATGTCGCTCATAGGCCCAGCCTTTCGAGGTCTTTTGCCGGGAACCTAGCGCGCGCTTTAGTTGACATGTGGGATCCTCGCTTTTATGCGTTGCTCGTTGAATTCTTCCACTGTTATGCCGGCAATCTTTGCAGAGACGTAGAGGTCGCCTGTCTCGATGTAGTGGACGAGTGCTAGCTTTAGCTTGGTTGGCTGGTTGTTGATATAGTTCCAGTCTGCTTGTTTTCTCCTGATTTGTCTAGCTTCTTCCCTCTTTTTGAGCTCTTCTATAATGTTGTTTTCTCCACTGCTCTGTATCCCAATGTCCCTACTTATAAAACGGCACAGGTATGCTTAAATTTTTGTGTCAAGGCGGCGCAGACAGGATTAAGGTTAGTGGAGCCACGTGTTACGATGTTGAGAGGTACTTGTTTCTGATTTCTCTTAGGATATCTTTGTTTGTGTGGAGCTTTTCTGCTAGCTTTATGAGTGTCTGGGCTGTTTCCTCGTCTTGTAGGAGTTTTGCTAGGAGTTTTTGGATCTGGTCGAGGTCTGGGTAGAACATTTTTGTTGTTACTCCTCCGTCTATTGTGATGTTTGTCCCTGTCATCCACTGTGCGTCGTCTGATGCCAGGAATGCTACTAGGGCGGCTATGTCTTCTGGCTTTCCTACGCGTCCGGCGGGGTGCCACTCGTGGTCTAGGGGTGTTAGCTGTGGCTGTCTGGGTGGTACTTGCCAGTGGCTCGTGTCTACCCATCCGGGGGATATCGATATGACTCTTATGTGGTACTTTGCTAGGGAGACTGCTAGTGCGTGGCTAAGCGCTATTATTCCTCCCTTTGACGCTGAGTAGGGCTCTGTGTTTGGCTCCGATTGGAAGGCCCTTGTCGACGCGATGTTTATTATGACTCCGCCGGTCTTCTTCATATATGTGACGACGTGTTTTGTGCAGAGCCATGTGCCTGTCAGGTTTGTGTCTATGATTCTTCTCCATTCTTCTAGGGTCTGCTCCTCGATGCTTTTGCCGGAGAACCCTATGCCGGCGTTGTTTACGAGTATATCTATTCTCCCGTGCTTGGCATAGAAGTCTTCAACTGCTTGTCTAACCATTTCTTCGCTTGCTACGTCTACCTTGTAGAAGACTGCCTTTATGTCGTTTTTCTCGAGTTCGCGTTGCCTGTATTTTCCTGCTTGCTCGTCTATGTCGAATATTGCAACGGTGCACCCCTCGGTGCCAAGCCTAGTGGCTATGGCGGCTCCTATGCCGCGGGCTCCGCCTGTAACTATGCATGTCTTTTCCCGAAATCTATCCATGAGAAAAAAGGTTTGTTTGATAATTATATTCCTGTTGTTTATAAAAGGGGAATGAGTCTTTCTTTATCCGTAGGGATATGATTCTAAGGACAGCTTGCTTTATACATTCTTGTTTTTCGCCAAGCTTTTCTTATTGTTTCAAATATCCTATTGATTTTTTCTTCTTCCGTATCTTTCCAGATGCCTGCAAACTCCGAAAATTCTAACTTCTTCTTGAGCCTTTGCCGCATCATCCCAAAAATCGTTTAGTGGTTTATATATTTCAAAGGTAAACCTGCTTCTAGGAACTAGCTGTAAGAATTGCCTAGGGCTCCTACATCTTGCTTAGAAGTGTTAAAGCTAGGTGTTTTACTTTGTTTTCTTCGCTTTTTCTCAGGAAGTATTCCTCGTTAAAGTCTCCCCTCGCCTTTGAGTATGCGACTATGTCTTTTGCCTTTACAAGGTCTTTGACCCCTCTGTCGAGGGACGAGACTAGGTAAAGCACGGCTAGGTCTTCTGGGGAGAGGATGGCTACTTCACCAATTTGGCCGATTTTTACGTGTCTTCTCCTTGCTACTACCTCTGGGTCGTAGTTGTAGCCCTTGGGCTTTACGAGGTCGAATCGGAAGCTCTTTATGTAGAGCTTGTACTGCCAGTGTCCAATATCCATAGGCGATACTTGAAAGCGGGCGGACGCATATTCGAGGAACTCTGCTAGTCTCTCATGGTCGTCTAGGTTTACCAGGAAGTCTACGTCTAGTGTTGTTTCGGGAGGGGCGTAAAAGTTTCTTGCGAACCTGCCTATCAGGGCGTATTCTGGAAACCACTTCTTGACTAGCCTGACCGCTAGCCTTAGCGCGCTGTAGAATCTGTACTCTGTTGCCATGCCTTAGCGCCCAGTACAAGTGCGAGTACGACGAGATCTGTCCTCGTGAGACGGGTAGCCGGGTCCATTTGTCTTTCAAGGTAGTCTCTTATCTCTTCTGGGTCGACACGTAGCTGTTCGGCTGCATTGAGGAGTTCTGCGAGCTTGTTGTTGGTGGATTTTCCCAGGTAGAATCTCCTTGGTCTTTTGTACTGTTTGTCCCATAGCGTCACGTAGAGGTAGTCATTGACCCTTTGAAACTTCACAGTATATACTATGAAACCATAGTATATAAAAATTACCGTCCCTAGGGTACCGTGTCATTTGTGCAAAGCTCATGTAGGCTCTCTTCAATAGGAAAATGATATATGTATGTGAATATACACCTTATTTGTGTCTAGGCAAGGTTCTAGTTTGAGTGGTTGCAGAGAGCAACTTGTCTGGGTGCCTAGCGCTGGTGTGGGTCTTTCGGGTGTCCTCCATCTTCCCGCTGGTGTCTCTAGGCCGGTGCTTTTTCTGCATGGGTTTACTGGCAACAAGACTGAGAGTGGTAGGCTTTATACGGACATGGCTCGGGTTCTCTGTAGCGTTGGCTATGCGGCTCTAAGGTTTGACTTCAGGTGCCACGGAGACAGCCCGTTGCCGTTTGAGGAGTTCAGGATATCTCTTGCCGTGGAGGATGCGCGCAACGCTGCTGGATTCTTGAAGAATGTTCCTGAGGTGGACGGGACCAGGTTTGGCGTTGTGGGGCTAAGCATGGGCGGAGGAGTCGCTGTTAGCCTGGCGGCTGGGCGTGAAGATGTAGGCGCCCTGGTTCTTCTTTCCCCTGCATTGGACTGGCCCGAGCTTTTCCAGCGTGCACGGGGCTTTTTCAGGGCTGAGGAGGGATATGTTTACTGGGGACCCAACAGGATGAGGGACGTCTATGCCATGGAGACGATGAATTTCTCTGTTATGGGGCTTGCCGAGGAAATCAAGGCACCCACTCTAATCATCCACTCTGTAGACGACATGGTGGTCCCAATTAGCCAGGCGAAGAGGTTCTATGAGAAGCTGAAGGTAGAGAAAAAGTTCATAGAGATAGAGCACGGCGGCCACGTCTTCGATGACTACAACGTTAGACGCAGAATCGAGCAGGAAGTCCTAGAATGGGTAAAAAGGCACCTTTAAGAAGACACTGAACACTCTATTAAGTATCCTGTGTTAAAGGTTTGTAAGGTGCTTGAACTCTTATGTGATTTTAAAGAAATACGAGAACTGTCTCTGCCTCTTCTATTTCTGCTAGAGTAGTATCAGAGGTTACAATTTTTGCTCTTAGTTGTTTTGCTAGGGCGACTAAATACGCGTCCGCAAGAGAAAGCTTGTTCCAGTATTTGTGCTTTAGGCGGGCAGATTCTAGTGTGAGTTCCTCGTCCAGTGTTACAATTTTAATTGGACTATTACGGAGGACGGAGTGCCTTATGATAGCAGTTTCCCAACCAAGAACCTTAGCCGTGTTGTAGAGGAATTCGGCAACGTTAATTTCACACATGTAGAGCTGGTTTCTACCTCTGTAGGCATCTTCTATGAAGCGTTCAACCTCTTTCCTTCCAGCAAAATATAGTGAGACCGCGCTAGAGTCGAGCACGAATCTCGGTGTCACGTTCTCTCTTCCTCTCCTCCAATATAAGTCTAGTAACCTCAAGTGCCTTTTCGCCATCAGCTCCAAATAGGCTTTTGAGATCCTTAGGAACAACAATGCGGATAGAGTCCTCTTCTATGTAAAGCTGAAGTTTTGAGCCAGGCGTTATGCCAAACTTCTTTCTGACCTCTGCAGGTATGACTATTAATCCTTTCCCGTGAACTTTTACCGTGTATTTTTCGGTCACAAATTAATATGTTAAACTTTTCCTAATAAGTTTAACGTTAAACAAGTATTATTGTAGCTAAAGTCAGCCGCAAATCGCATGAAACCTTGAGCTTTTCTCAGTGACCAGAAACCTCATCACCAGTTCATACGGGGAGTTCAATCATCATCGCTGTGAGTAACTACATAAAAGGGGGCAATATAACTTTTTTCTCGTAGAGACAAGTTAAACTATTTCTTTGTATTCCTTTATGAGTTGTTTGAATATTTCTGCGTCTTTCTTGGTTAGTACGTGGATCTCTATTCTTGTGTTTGGTGCAAGCTTTCTGGCCTCGTGTAGCACGCTGAGTCTGTCGAGGTTGTCTGGTATCTCGATGAGAACGTCTATATCGCTTGCGGCTATGTTTTCTCCCCGAAGGTAGGAGCCGAAGATGTATGCTTTGCCGCCATGTTTCTCTGCAAGGCTTTTGAGGTCTGAGAGATATTTCTCGAGGTTTTCTTCTAGGTCTTTTCTTGTCTTCTTCAAATACTCGATATGCCTATACATTGAAAGACTCCCTCTACGAACCTTTTCGCCTCTACGTATTCTTTCTCGCCATAACTACGTAAAAAGTACCTTGCCCCTGTGTACGCGTCTTCAAGTATGTCGATGATGTACCATTTCTCGTCGGAAAGATTCGTTTCCGCTCAGCTCAACTAAGTCTTTTATCGAGTGAGTCCTTGGAAAGTCTCCTATTGTTCTTAGAAGGTATGCCTTTAATGCTAGCTGGACAGCCTGCTCGAGGTGGAAAAGCGCGATGTCGTATCGTCCTGTAGACGCGTCGTTGTCGCTAATCCGGTAGAAGTGTTTTGCTCTCTCCACCATCTCGTTGTAGAACCTAATGCTCAGCGCGACCATCTGTCCTTGAAAAGATAATCCTTTGCTATGTTAATAAATCCTTTGTATTCTAGAGGTCTATAAGCGAAAGCACTGATACATACTCATATCTTCTTTGCTCTTTTCCAATCGTTTTCTTTTACATATATTCTCGAGGGAAAACTCCTAAGGAGCCTTTCTAAAGGCTGGGTCTCTGAGCCCTCCGGCCTAGATTTGAGGAAATCTACAACGTCGTCGAGGATTTGGGGGTCTCCTGGGACGAATTTTTGCTTGACAGTGTAGTACCCGTCTTGCTCTGAGAAATAGACAAGGAATAGGGGTCCAAGAAGAGAGAATACCCCCGCCTGTACCTGGACGTGTTTCTTCGGCTCTTTTTCTATGTCGAAGCTTTTTACCTCGTAGAACTGTCCTACGTTGTCTTCGAAGTCTGGCTGTGCGTATAGTGCTCCGATGAAGTCACCGCTCCTCATTATTATTACGTGGGTCTTGGGCCTGAGGTATCTCACGTAGGGGCTCTTGTACCACGCGGCCAGCATGCGCCACATCTTCCTAGCCTGTTCTTTTAGCTCTTCTCCTGAAACTTCTACTTCCATGTTTTTTAGCTCGTTCCTAAGCACTGCCATTGCGCATCTCTGGGCTTTCCCGAGTAGCGACCTGGTTGTATGCATGGAATAGTAGTTGTACTTTGAGATTGCCCTGTCAAGTGCTTTTCCAAATGCAAGTCTTATGGGTGGATCGTTTTCTGGGGCCCGGCTCCTTACGTAGAGGTATGTTGGGGCAACGACAACGTTTATAGCCATGAGTCATCCTTTCGGCTTAAGAAAACCGTTTTAATTTAAGTGTTGCTTTACGAGGCAACGTCCCTAGTGGTAAGCATGTCTCCAATTATGTCGGCTCCGATAAAGTAGATGATGAGTGAGATGGGGAGGCTCACAGCAGTCAAGAGAATTAGCTGGCTGGGATAGCTGGACACCATCTGGAAAAGGGCGACGCTTAGGCTTGAAAGAGACATAGAAATAGCCAGGGTGATGAGGGCAAGCACGTCTTCAACTAGGTAGAAGCCCCTAGAAGAGAACCTGACAATTCTCCTCCTAGTCATGACTAGTGCTACCGAGCCAAGTGTGAAAACCGCGTTGAGAACGGTCATTGGGAGCGAGAACAATGGCAAAAATAGTGACACATATTCGCCAGTTACGCTGAAGAGGAAGAGCCCGCCTGCAAGGAAAGATACTAGTGTGTAGAGGGAGATCTTTGCTACAGCCACCCTTGCCAGCGGCTTGAGGTTTGGCATGCTTACCCTGTAGAGCCATATGGGGGAGAGGTCTTCCTGTATAGATAGCTGGAGCTCGATAATGATAACCATTAAAATGAATATTACAGCAAAAGTTACGAGTGAGTACGGGTCAAGCAGGGGGAAAAGCCTCTTCACAACTATCCCAGCAACATAAGAAACAATGAGTCCCGCAAACAGTATGAGCCCCTGGATACCGAGGAGGGGTCTAAGCAGGGACACTTTCAAGATGCTTACCTCGGGTCTTTCAGAGTAAAAGCCTAGGTCTAGTAGCCGTATCCCTAAACGGATAGTAAGTGTCCTCGCTGAGAATGGTTTTACTTTTTCTGGATAAATGTAGGAGGACACGAGGTACTGGAGAGTTATTAGAGTTAGGACAAAAATTCCGAGAAGCATGGTCTCAAGCAAGACTAGGCTTGCAGGCTCTTTGATGGTGAAGCAGTGGACAAGCGGCTGTACAGCTAGCAGTGTTGGGGCCTTTAAAAGTATAGGAGTCTTCCCTGTGAACAAATATTCGGCTCCCGCTGTTAATAAATACAGAAGTGCAAAGAGCCTAATTTCTTTCTCTCTTTGCGTCGCAACTTTGACGTAGCTGATTAGGCCTTCGAACGCCTCTGAGAAAGTGATCCAGAGGACAAGCGCTAGAGGGAAAAGTAAAACTTTGACTGTGTTTCCAGCCGAAAAAGCCGCCGCATAGAAGGCTCCCGGCACTAGGAACACTGACTGTACAAGGACTGACTGTGTGATTAGGTGGAGTGAGCGCCCGAGCATGTATTCCTGCATGGTTACAGGCATTGTTAGTAGGACCTCGTACTCGGCCTGCTCTGAGACTGTTATGTCACGCCTGGGGAGCATGGCTATAGCAATGAATGTGAGGGTCTGGAAGACTGCAAGGGTCTCTGTAACGTTTTCCTTGTTGAGTCCAGGAAGGGCTACGCTTTTTCTCGCGTTTTGCCAGACGTAGGGGTTGACAATTGTGAGGGAAACAACGAAAAGGTATAAAGAGATTATCAAGGCTCCTAAAAATATTAGCGCTATTTTAGCTTTACCGGCCCGCAGAATGCTCAGAGTATTTAGGGTGAGATACTTGGATATTGCTAGAGCTTTTATCACTCTAGACCCCCTTAAGGACTCTCAAGAATACCTGTTCAAGTGTAATGTCCCCGCGGGCCTCCACTTTCCGTTTCAGCTCTTCTAGTGTCCCTTCTGCAATTATCTTGCCATCAGCTATGATGCCGACCCTAGTTGCAAATCTTTCCACAGTGTCTAGCATGTGGCTGGATATGAGGACTGTACCACCCTTAACCGCATGCTCCCTCAAGACCTCCTTAAATGCTATTTGGGACTCTGGGTCCATGCCTGACATAGGTTCATCGAGGACTAGAACTTTGGGCTCATGTAGAAGGGCTGATACAACTAGGACTTTTTGGAGATTTCCCTTGGAAAGCTCTCCCATAAAGGAGTCTTCAAACTTTTCAAGCTGGAAAAGCTGGAGATACTTTTCTGTCCTCTCACTCAAAACGTCTCTGGGTATACCTCTCAAGGATGCCACAAACTCGAAGAACTCTCGGACCCTGAGGTAGTCGAAGCCAACGGGGTTTTCGGGGACATATCCAATGTTGCGTAGAGCCCTGGCCCGGTCAGCGTGGACATTTACCCCGTCGATAAGGACGTAGCCAGAGTCGGGTCTAAGTAAACCCACTATGGTCTTCAGTGTCGTTGTCTTGCCGGCCCCGTTAGGGCCTAGAAGCGCATATATTTCTCCTGGTTCCACTCTCAGAGAAACACCATTGATCGCTGTCTTGCCGCCATACCTTTTTACTAGTCCCTCGACAATTATCCCAGTTGTAGACACACGGATAGGGACATACAAAGAATAAATAGTTTGCTTGGTACCTGGCGAAGAGTTTTCCTGAGCCACTGGAGAAAAAAGGGCCTAAATGCCTTCGGCCAGCTTTTTCAACCTATTTAGCCCTTCCAATATTTTTTCGCGTGGAAGCGAGAATGAGAACCTTAAGTAATATGCTCCTAAACTTTCTGAGTAGGCGTCCCCAGGCAATGCAATCACTCCTGCACGTTCCAGTAACATAATGGCCAGCTCCCGGGAATTCCTCGCCCCCAGCCGCTTTGCCAGCTCTCTTATGCGTGGAAAAACGTAAAAGGCTCCCCCAGGCCTATACGCTTCGACGCCTGGAATCCTAGACAAGCCCTCAACTAGGAGATCCCTATTAGCCTTATACATTTCTCTCACCTTTTCAAACCATCCAAGACCGTAATCCAGGGCCTTCAGTGCAAGTAGCTGTGAATAGGTCGGTGGCGAACCATACATGCTTATTGCAACGTTTTCAAGCTTTTCTATGAGCTCTGCGCTAGCAACCATGTAGCCTAGCCTGTATCCGGCGAGACCCCACGTCTTAGAGAAGCTTCCAATATATACGGCTCCTTCTAGCAACTCAGGAAACTCCAGCACTGAAAAGTGTCTATTCTCATATACGAAGTCCTCGTAAACCTCGTCACTTACAATGAAGAATCTTTTCCTGCGGGACGCCTCAGACAAGCATTCCAACATTTCCCTCGATGCAGCTGTCCCAGTTGGATTATTTGGAAAATTAATGACAACGACTCCGCCTTCGCTATTAATAGCCTCCAGTTGGCAATCCCACTTGAAGTCATCATTGAAGTTTGCCCTCCAATATGTAACTCTTCCCCCAAAGAATGAGGCTACGTCCCTATACATCGGGAATCCCGGGTCTGGAATGTAAACATTGGTCTCGTCCTTGACCAATAGAAGCATAGACATGAATAGGGCAGATGTGGCCCCAACAGTTACAGCCACGTTTCCAGCCTTCAAGTCTGCCTTGTATTTTTGGCCTAGAAAATCAGCTATTCTTTCTCGGAGCTCCGGAAGGCCCAGGGCAGGAGAGTAGCTTGACACATCTTTCTGGGACGGTTTTATGCCAGAGAATATCTCTCCTGGTGGAAGATGGAATGGCTGGCCGATGCCGAAACTCACAGTATCCTTGTACCTGTTTGCCAGGTTGAGGAACTCGTATGATGGATCCTTCCTGAAGGCTTCGGTCTTATCCATATAAGTCCAAGTCACAAAACACAGTGAGACACAGAAATATATAAATAATTCAGAAGTTCAGATTTAAATAAAATTAGATAGGGTTGGCTTTTACCCTTTATAATGCTTTAAGATTTCTTGTAGAGCCTCTTCAACTGTCAGAGCGTTTATATCTACGCCCTTCTTTCTCAGCTCGCTTGCTAGCTGGACTATTTGGGGCGGCTTTATCGCCGCCTTCTTAAGTATGTCAAAGGCATTTAGGACTTCTCTTGTAGATCCATCCATGAGTATCTCGCCGTTAGAGACGAGGACTACTCTGTTTACAGTCTCAGCTACGAACCTCATGTCGTGGGTTATTATCACGACCGTGAAGCCTTCTCTGTTCAGCTTTTTTGAGAGGTTGGATAGCAGGTGGCGTCCAGCATGGTCCTGTCCAGTTGTGGGCTCGTCTAGTATGAGTACCTGTGGCTTCATTGCGAGGACTGATGCAACTGTTAGTAGCTTCATTTTTCCATAGTCTAGGTCGTATGGGTTGTATTGCTCGTATCCCTGCAGTCCCACTTCGCTTATAGCCCACTCCACCCTCTGCTTTACCTCTTCCTGTGATAGCCCGAGGTTTGTAGGTCCATAGGCTACTTCTTTCCACACAGTGCTCTCAAATATCTGGTGAGAGGGGTTTTGAAACACGTATCCAACTCTCTTGACAATCTCGTAGGTTGGTGTGGTCTTTGTGTCTAGCCCATCAACCATGACTCTGCCCTTTGTGGGCTTTAAGAGACCGTTTAGGTTCTTGGCGAGTGTGGTTTTTCCGCCGCCGTTCTGGCCGATTATTGCGAGTAATTCTCCTTTCTTTATTGTTAGAGATACTCCCTTTAGGGCCCAGAAGTCTGCCCCTTCATATCTGAACCATACGTCTTCTACACGTATTATTTCACTCATTTCTTTCACCTCAAAAGCTCGGAGTATATCTTTACAGCTTCCTCCAATGTGACGGGGAGAGCCACATCGACACCTGTCTTCTCTTTCAAGAGGCTTGTCAGCTCTGTGACGGACGGCGGGTCTACGCCGCGCCTCTTAAGCTCCTCAACCATGGTAACAACTTTTCTGGTGTCCCCGTAGGCTACGGCTTCACCCTTGTCTAGCAGAAGCATCTTGTCTGCAAAGTATACGACTTCCTCTATTTCGTGCTCTGCAAGGACAATAGTTGAGCCAGACTCGGTCAGCTTCTCGATTACGCTTAAAACCTCGTATTTGCCAAGTGGGTCGAGCTGGGCGGTAGGCTCATCCATCACTATGACTTCTGGGCGAAGGGCTAGGACAGTCGCAATTGCTAGTCTCTGCATCTGTCCTCCTGAAAGCTCAAATGGAGACCTCTTCTCGAGACCAGTAAGTCCAACGTAGTCTATTGCTTCTTTAACCCTCTTGTCTATTTCTTCTCGTGGGTATCCAAGCATCATCAATCCAAAGGCGACCTCTTCCCAAACGGTTAGCGCGAGTCCAGAGATCTGGTCTTCTGGGTCCTGGAAGACAAAGCCGACCTTTGTCGACATCTTTGAGATAGGTGTGTTTAAAACCTCGAAACCTGATACGATAACCCTGCCGCCGTATTTTCCACCGTAAAAGTGTGGCACGAGGCCGTTTAGAGCCTTTAGTAGAGTGGATTTTCCAGCCCCGTTTGGACCGATGACCGCGAGTACTTCTCCCTTGTTGACTGTGAAAGAGATATTTTTGAGAACAAAGTCTTTGCTTGTTGGATATGCATATGTTAAGTTTTCGACCTTAATTATTGGTTCCATGTTCTTCACCCAGACCATATCCATGGGAGATGGGCCAAGGGGGAGAAGCCTATATACACATAGACCCAGGCAAGGAAAACTGTGACGAGGAGCATTGTCATGAGGAAGGCATAGTCGAGCTTTGTGAAGCTCGCCTCGTAGAGGAGGGTCTTCTTAACGGGGGCACTGAAGCCTCTCGACTCAAGGGCTATTGCTCTTATCTGTACCTTGTTCAGTGCGCTGAGCGTTAGCGGAATAACGACTGCCAGGTAATTTTTTATTTTCTGCACGAAGCCGACGTCTGTCCTCAGCCCCCTCGCGATCTGCGCCTGCATTATAGTGTTGGCTTCCGAAGCTAGGAGAGGAATAAACTGGAAAGTAGCTATCACCATGTAGATGAGCTTGAAGGGAAACTTCATTTTGAACATTGTGGCGACAAGTTTGGCCTGGTTAGTTGTCAAGAAGAACAATAACGCAGTAGAAATTGCTACTGAGACGCGGAGGGGCCAGGTGACGCCCCACCCCAAGCCCTCAAGGTAGACAGGGTAGTTCTTTCCAAGTATGTTGATGTAGCCTATTATTGTTTTGTTCCATGGGAATCCAAGCGGCAAAGCCAATATTGGAACCGCGAATAGTATCCATGGTACTACGATAATGAGTAGTGTCAGAGCGATGGGTTTCCAGCATTTTGCGTAGACTGCTAGAGCCATTGTGACGGCTAGGAATATCAGGTTGAGTATGGGGTCGAAGAAAATATAGACTATTATAGTTGCCCAGAGGAAATACAAGAATTTGACGCGCCCGTCAAGCCTCTGGACAAAGGTTTCTGCCTCTACTGCGGTCTTCTTTAGAAGTGATACTCCTACCGACATTGAAGTCTAGCACCCATACATACATTTATAGTTTTAGACTACAAAAAAGAACCATTTTAATGAAGTGTCCCCTATTGTTTATTTGGCAAGGACGAATCTCTTCGGTATGCGTTGCGCGATAATCACAGAGATTATGAAGCTGATGGGCTTGTCAATTATTTCGGTGAATGCATTCTGGACATAGTTTGCCAGCCAGAAGTTTCCAGTCGAGGACAGCACACCAGCATAGACAGCTGCTGCTAGTGGCTTATAAAGGGGTCCCCCGCCAAAGACAAGGATGCTTATAGCTGTCGTGAATAGGGGATATACAAGCCCGTAGAGGATAATCATCATGACCCATGTCATCGGCTTCTTTAAATCGGTCCATCCCATCTTCATCATGAACCAAGCGATTGCTGCTATAGCTACGTTTGCAAAGCCCCATACCCAGCTTGGAAGACCCCAAACCGTGAGAGCCATTATTATGTTGTAGAGGAATCCTCCAGCCGCTCCTACCCAGAAGCCACCTATAAATGTGCCAAGTATTGTTGCCCAGGTATCTCCCCATATTGGAGCCTTTAGGGCTTCAACAATGACTCCGCCCACGTAATTTAGGGCAGCAATTGTGGGTATAAGGACGACGGCGATTATTGCTTTTCCTGTTGGAGAAACTTCTTTTATTTCTTGGCTCATGGTTTGTCGAAATATGTTTCGACAAAGCTCTATTTATAATTTTTTGTGTACAGTTTTTAACGGGTTATTAATAGTCTAAATGCTGTGAGCCTGCAATACCACATTAGATGCAAACCGGGAGACGTTGCAAAGTATGTAATCCTGCCAGGCGACCCCGGAAGGGTGCCTCTCATAGCTAGCTACCTAGACAGCGCTAGGAAGATAGCCGAGAACAGGGAATACGTCACATATACTGGGACATGGAAAGGCATCGGTATATCTGTGACATCGACGGGTATCGGTTGCCCCGCGGCAACCATAGCTGTCGAGGAGCTCGCAAATATTGGTGCAGAGGTCTTTATTAGGCTGGGAACATGTGGGGGAATAGACCCATCGGTGCATGCAGGCGATATCATCGTTGCCGAAGCGGCGGTGAGGGGTGACGGCGCTACAAAAGAGTATTTGCCTGTCGAGTATCCAGCTATGGGAGACCACTACGTTATACGTGCACTGTTGGACTCTGCAAGGTCGCTCGGCATAGGCGTTAAGAGAGGGATAGTGTGGACCCATGACGCGTATTATAGGGGGACATGGATAGGAGAAATGCCCCCCTCAAAACGAAGCGTATATGACCCGTGGCTTGAGGGGGGCGTCCTATGTGTAGAAAACGAGGTGAGCGGAATATACATAGTCAGCAGGGTGAGGAGGAAAAGGGCGGGAGCCATCCTTCTCTGTATGGGAAACAACCTCGTGGCTGAGCCTGAAGCTTTTTCACAGGAAGACTACATAAAGGGCGTCGAGAAAATGGTTAAAATTGTCTTGAATGCCGTAAAGTTGATGGAGGAGAACAAGGATGAATATACTCATTGAAAATGCAGGCATAGTCTTCACACAGAACGATAAAAGAGAGGTACTCAGAGACACTTCTATCTACATATCTGGAGGTATTATAAAGGAAATAGGTAAGTCTTCTCTCTTGAAAGAAAAGTATACGCCGGACCTTGTTCTAGACGCTAGTAAAATGGCGGTTCTACCGGGCCTAGTTAACCTCCACACGCACTCTGTGCAGGTACTCCTACGTGGGCGATTCGATGAGCCGCTGATGAATTGGCTACGCCTAGTTGACTTGGAATACGAGAAGCTGGACGATGTGGACGTAAGGGCGGCGGCTAGGCTTACATTTATCGAGGGACTTCTCTGCGGGACGACTACCTTCCTTGACATGGAGGGAAACGTTGAGCCAATCGTCAGCGCCGCGAGGGAAGTTGGGATAAGGCTCTACGAAGCCATTGCACTTGTGGACACAGCTGAAACAGGGGTTAGTGGGTTTACACGGGTGGCAGACCCAGAAGAAGAGGTTAAAAAAGCCTCAAAGGTGGCTAGGGAGAAAATGGCAACGGGGCAATTAAATTTTCTTTTGGGGCCAGTAGGGTTCCCAAGTAGTAGCCCTGAATTGCTAAGGATAGCCTCCGAGGAGGCGAGAAAAAATGGGCTAAAGCTACACGCCCACCTATCTGAGAGCATGGTAAACGAGGAGCTTTCTAGGAAGATGTTTGGCGTAAGTGAGACGGGCATGCTTGAGAAGATAGGCTTTCTGGGGCCCGACGTTATCGTTGCCCACGGCGTAAACCTCGACCCCATCGATATACAGGTCTTAGCAAAACATGGCGTGAACGTGGCTCATTGTCCCACGAGCAACGCCAAGCTTGGAAATGGCATAGCGCCTGCCTTGAAAATGATTAATCAGGGCTTGAATGTTGGGCTGGGAACCGATGGAGCGGCGAGCAATGATTCTCTAGATCTTTTTTCCGAGATGAAGACCTTTATCCTAATGCAGAGGGCCAGAGAGGGCTTCGACAGGCGTGTAAATGCACAGCTCGCCCTTGACATGGCTACCAGGAACGGCGGCCTGGCTCTCGATTCAAGCGGCAAGCTTGGAGTAATATCTCCAGGGGCATACGCGGATCTCGTCTTAGTTGACTTGACCCTTCCCTCTATGTTGCCTTCGGAAAATGTTCTCGATAACCTTGTTTTCTCTGGTGGGTGTAGAGCTGTTAGACACGTGATAGTAAATGGTGAACTCTTGGTCTACGATGGTAGGCTAAGAAACGAGGAACTTTATATTAGGGCTCTGGAAGAGTTCAATGAGGTTGCTAAAAGGGTGAGCTATAAATGAACGGGAAAATGATCCTGTATCTTTCCTCCTTCATTTTTATGCTGGGGGTTGGAAGCGTTGTTGGAACAATTCCGGCACTAGCAGAATCGATCGGCCTTGGACAGCATACAGGGCTAATTATTAGTGCATGGGGCTTCACCTACCTATTATGCAATATCCCGGGTGGCGCAATTGTAGACAGGTTTGGCTTCAAGAGAATTGTGCCACTAGCCATGTTGCTGAATGTTTTTCCTGGTTTGCTCTTCCTAGTGGGTCGAAGCATAGGCCTGCTAGTCCTTGGAAGGATAATTGAGGGAATACTCGAAGCTTTCATTTGGTCTGGCATAATCGGCGAGGTTTCCAGGTCTTCGGGTGAAAGGAGAATTGTAGACATAGGCCGTCTTTTCATAGCTACTTCCCTAGGCTTCACAATTGGCCCCTTCATAGCTTCCCTCCTCCAAAAGCTTGCTGTTGCTCTTCCATTCCTATTCTATATGTTAGCGTCTGTTTTTGGTGGTGGCCTGCTTCTCCTAACGGGTGACAATTATTTGAGACAGCCATCTCCTGGTCCAAGAAGGGAAGTTCTCCGCTTTAAGTTTTCTCCAGAGTTGTTTCTAGCCCTAACCGTGGGGCTAGTTGAGAGTGCATTGCCAGCTCTGTCAGTCCCCATAGCTTTTGAGGTGGGGCTTTCAGCCACGGATTCAGGGCTTCTGTTGACTCTCTACTATTTTTTCAGGCTTTATTGGACTGTATACTCTTAAGTATGCTTCACGAGAGGTCGAGGGGAGCCTTTACCCATATGTAGCACTATTCCTGGGGCTTGTTCTATTCTTTTCTCTGGGAGGCTTCCTCGAGTTGATTGGAGTATTTGCTTTAGGAGTAATTAACGCTACACTCATTAGTAGGGCTCAAAGCCTCGTTACGAGGACATATGAGGGCAACGAGTCTCTAGGATCGGGGACAGTTAATTTCTCTTGGTCTCTTGGCTATTCGCTGGGAGGATTAATTGTAGAAGCTATTAGCGCCCCAGCTAGCGCAAGGATCGCTATGATTCTAGCCCTAGGGCTGCTACTTTATCTCGTGGGGAAGAATCTTAATTGGGAAAAGTTAAACTAGCCGAAGCATAAGCATTAAGCATAGAGACATCATTTTATCCTTAAGCGTTCTATGCCAAATATAAGGGAAGCCAGGAGAGTGGCTATCAAGACTGCTATTCTGTCGGGATTTATCGATTGAGACTGTATGACAAGTATTGCCTCACCGATGGCAAAGCCTAGGAAGAACAAAGAATAAAGGGTAAATCTATGGATGACCCTGCTACCAATAACAATGTAGTCTCTCAGCTTTAGCCGCTGTGCAACTTTGTAGCCGTCTGTGGTTTTCTCAACGTAGCCCAGCTCTTCTAGACGCTTTAGATGGTAGTGAACCGTGCTTACCGGGAGGCCTAGATCTCGGGCTATTTCTCTTACCCCTGCATCTTCGTTAGACTCTAGGAGGTAGATGTATATTTTGAGAGCTGTGCCTTCTAGTTCGCCCTTTACACTCATCTATTCATTAGACAATTGTTCCATTATATTAATCAATGGGTTGTTCAAATGTTGAACGAAAGTGTTCAAGACATACAGTGATAAGCACCCTGCGCAAATACTTCTTGATGCAAATGGAAAGAAAATATATGGCACTTGCTGTCCTGCTACTCGTTCTAGGCGTAGCCACGCCCATAATGCTAAATCTTTTCTGGTCGACAAGTCCAGCAAGCCTCCAAAGCCCCAAAATCCAAACTAAAACTGCCACTACGCATTCTCTCTTAGAGTTCTACCCGATAGGCATGAACAGCTTCCAGTCTATAGAGGAGATTCTTAGATTCGTTGAGGAGAGAACCTCAAGCAAAGGCTACATGGGTCCCCCCTCCTACCTGGTTAGAGGCGAGACACAAACAGTACCTGCAACAACATCGCCCGTTACGCCCGAAAGAACTTCCCAAAGCCCGAGCACTCCCTCAAAAACAAATGTGCAAGTGGTAGGTATTGATGAGCCAGACATTGTCAAGGCCGATCGCGATATTCTTGCAGTGGCAAGCTGCTCAAAGGTAAACATCCTAAGCATGCGGGAAAAGAAAGCGTTAAGCGTTATAGACCTAGCGGAAAGCAACGTTTACGGCTTATACCTCCAAGGAGACAAACTAGTCATTATTTCTGTCTATTACACGGCCAGCCCGATAAGCATCCAGGGCTCAATGGGACCAGAAGTCCCCATATCAGCTGGCACATCCAACACGTCTATCTACGTATACTCCCTTACTACACCGGCCAAACCCGAGTTGCTTTACTCAACATACATTTATGGGATGCCCATGGGATCTAGGCTTCTAAACAATACCATATATCTAGTCGCCACGCTTCCACTAGAAGTCAAGCTTCCAGTAATAGATGGGCAGCCCCTCCCGCCAAGCTCCATAGCAAAAATAGACCCATACGCCAATAGCTACATAGTCATAGTTGCAATGGACATAGACACCGGTAAGAGAACAGCATTCGCCTTTACCTCTAGCCCCTCAACATGGATGTATATGAGCAGGGAAAGGCTTTACCTCGCAGTGCAGAGAAACATTGGTGAAGATTCCTATCGCTACTTCCTAAACGTCTCTCTAAACTATCTACCCTCTGAAGTAAAAGCCAACATATCAAGTCTCATAAGCAAGGGACAATACATGCAGGCCCTAACCGAGCTACAAAAGTATCTGGCAACATTGAGCTACGAGAAGGCAGAGGAAATAGTGAAACAAGTCATGGAACAGCTAAAGCCAATGACCGACAAGACGTATTTCTATGTCTTCGGCATAGACGGGCTCCGTTTATCCAGCCTTGGAAAATTCGAAGTAGACGGCAACGTGCTGGACCAGTTCTCGATGGAAGAAGTAGGAGATAGCTTTATTGTAGCTACAACAATATCTAGGTGGCAGGTCTACGCCCAGATGGGACGGGTAATCGAGATTGTTTACAGGCCATACAATACGACCATGGAAATAGAGATACAGACAGATGGTCAGACTAAAATACAAGTCATCAGGTTCAACGAGACCCAAGTCACACCTGCACCGTCTACACACCTCGTTGTATACACTGTCAGGATAGGTGAGCCAGAAAACGCCTTATTCATTGTAGATGTCAAAAACCTCAGGATAAGAAGCTCGTTGACTGGCATCGCTAAGGGGGAAAGAATTTACTCAGCTAGACTCGTGGGCAAAACATTCTACCTTGTAACGTATAGACAAGTGGATCCCCTTTTCGCTATAGACGTTTCAGACCCCTCTAAGCCTAGGGTTCTTGGCTACGTTAAGGCTCCCGGCTTCAGTGAGTACCTGCATCCCATAGACGATAAGACTCTTCTAGGAGTAGGCCTCATAGACGACAGGAAACTGAAAATCTCACTATTTGACGTGAGCGACCCCACAAGCATAAAGGAAAAGTCGACTGTAACACTCGATGCATGGTCCAACATACTATCAGACCACCACGCATTTACATTCGACCCGTCAACTGGGGAAGTATTCATACCGATACAATCTTGGAAGGCAAATTCGGGCGGAGTCCTAGTTTTAAAGATAAAGGGCGACAGCCTGGAATACGTCAAACTCCTAGAACACAACCAGGCACTTAGAACAGTATACACGGAGACAGAGCTATACACGGTCTCCACAAGCCAAGTCAGAGCATACGAAAGACAAGCCTACACTTTGACAGCAAAAATAGACCTGTCTGCCGGATAGAGTTCAAGGGTCACATTAAATCTTAACTATTTCTCCTGGATCAATGAATCTGAGATACCATCTTTCAAACATTTTTCTGTCCGTAACATGTAGCTCGATAGGAGCATCGAGCCTCTGATACACGGCTACTATCATGTCATATTTGTGTTCGAGCCGCTGTGTTACAACGAGGATGTCTATATCGCTGGAGGCCGTCATTTTCCCCTTTACTACCGAGCCGAATAAATAAACCTCGGCCTCGGGGTCGAAGCCCTGAACTATCTCCTTGACCTGTCTAGCGAGGTCGAGGTATTTGCCGATACTTGAAAGACTAAGGCTATATTGGCTCGACAAGCGGCTTAAACACCTCCTCTATAAACTTATAAACATCCTTAGCTTCCTCGACCTCATACTGAATAGGCGCGTAGCGGGAGGATATATAGGCTTCCTCTAGTTTTGCAATATAATGTAGGTTCTTGACGTCGTTTACGAGTTTAAGAACCTCTGGACGAACTTCTCCAAGTGTCCTTATTAGGCGCCGGAGTGAGTGTGTTTTTGGGTAAAAACCCCTGAGTAACAACAATTTATATTTAAGGATTAGCTGGCAGTACTGCTCCATGCTAAACATTGCTAGATCTGCTTCTCCCTCTTCCAGCAATCTTTTAGAATTTCTGAGAAAAGCCTCTGCTCTTCTCCGCAATATGTCCAATTCCTCATAACTCATATCTCTCATGATGTAACTGGAAGTTATACCTATTTAAGGTTTCCAAGCATTGCATAACCACTGAGGCTTTTGAACAAGCATGCTTTAAAGGGAAATCCCAAAGGCGATAGCTATTTCTTTTATTTTCTTGTATTCCTGGAGAAAAGACAAACCCTTGCTAGTGGGTTTTATTTTTACTTCTAAACTTTGTCTCTCGATGACAACTAGGTTATTTGCCTCCAGTTCGCTCAGATATTTTGATAGCCTGTCATAGGAGAGGTTTGCAGCTGTAAGTAGCTGGCTTATGTTCATTTCTCCGCTTTGTGCCAGTGCCTCTAATATGTCTGCAAGTATCTGTAGCTTTGACCGTCGCTCCTTCATGGGGTTTTTCCCACCTTTAACGCTAACCAGAGGAACACGTAGAGGCCGGCAATGTATACTAGCCGCGAGAACAGAACGATTAGCTCGTCCCTTAGTAAGAATGCCAAAATGCTCAGAATGTTTGAGAGTAGAAAGAGGATGAAAGCTAATAGTGGTGCAAGGGTCAAGCTCTGTTTGTTCTTGGTGTATATGGCAAAGGCGTTCAGGCTTATATATACCAGGATTGAGGCTGAAAAAATGTTAACCATGGGAAATGTCAAGGGTAATCTTCTCACCTGGAAAACTATTATCGATGCCAGAGCTTTCTCTTTCCCAAAAAGCTCCATAGTGTATCCCAGTGCGATAACTAGGAAGCCAAGTATTTCCAGGACTTGGGACAGAAGGGCTACAGAGTGGTTTAGAAAGAAGAAGAAAAAGCTAGGTCTCGGCGTAAAAATTATTGTCAAGAATAGGAAAAAGCGTCCAAACTCTCCTAGGCCCAGAATAGTAAAACCCGTGAAAAAATATAGGAAGAGGCTATTCCCCGAGATCCTGTAGGCTCGATAAAGCAGAACGCTGAGCGCCGCCAAGGAAAGGATCCCCACGAAATCAAGTATTGGCAAGGCTAGGTGGAATGGCTCGAACGGCATCACTTTTCACTGTCGAGCTAATAATCAACTTCAAGATAAGTCTTTCCAAAGTTGTAGCCAAGCTTCATATCGAAAAGTTAATGTGTACATAGACAATCTCAATATGTGTGTGACACTCTTGTTGCCTTAAAAGGCTATACAAAAGGAAACGTCACCATTTTTGCTAAGAACAGCGATCGAGAACCCAACGAGGCACAGGTCCTAGAGTACATTCCCCCCGCACAGCACACAGAGGAAAAAGTCATAACAACCTACCTATACGTCGAACAAGTAGACAAAACCTATGGCGTCCTTATTTCACGCCCCTTCTGGATGTGGGGGGCAGAAATGGGCGTAAACGAGCATGGGGTAGCAATAGGGAACGAGGCTGTTTTTACTCGCGAGAAATATGCCGATAAGGGTCTAACTGGTATGGATCTGCTTAGGCTGGCGCTCGAAAGATCCAGGACTGCAAAAGAAGCGCTGGAATGGATTACAGGATTGCTCGAGGAATATGGTCAGGGAGGCAACTGTAGCTATTTTGGCAAGATGTTTTACCACAACTCTTTCATTATAGCTGACCCAAGGGAAGCATGGGTTCTGGAAACAGTCGGCAAGCACTGGGTAGCAGAGAGGGTTAAAGATGTTAGAACAATTTCCAACGCTCTCTCCATAGGTGAAAAATGGGACCTGTCCTCTGACGGCCTAGAAGAATACATGAAGCAGAAAAACTGCGGAAAAAGCTTCAAAGACTGTTTCTCAGACAGGGTCTACACGTGGGTTTCCAAGGGTAGGGAAAGACAACAATACACACAAAAACAGCTAGAAAACAATCTTGGAAAAATAGACTTTTTCCTCGTAGCAAAAATTATGAGGAGCCACAGCCACGAACCCTACGATCCCTCTAGAGGCTCAAACAGGGACATATGTATGCATGCTGGCGGCTTTACGAGGCCCTCCCAGACAGCCTCCTCAATGATAGCTTTGCTATTTGAGGACGCTCCACTCGTATTTGCTACTGGAACCAGCCTCCCATGCATAAGCATGTACAAGCCAGTATTCCTAAATGCAGGGCTCCCAGATCTTGGTCCTAAGCCCGCAAGTGCCTACGATGAGGGACAAAGTATATGGTGGAGGCACGAGATGCTTGCAAGAAAACTTGTCTATAATTATCCCAGATATGCCCCAAGGATAGCTAGTGAGTTGCAGAGCTTGGAGAGAGATTACTACGAAAAAGCACTAGAGGCGCGCGAGGGATACCTACAGGGAAAAATCGACGCTGAGGCATTAAAGAAACTTACAGCTGAAGCATTTGAAAAGGCGTCTACCATTGAGGAAAAATACATAAGGGAAATAGACAAGGGAAGAAGCTTTAACGTACCCTACATGCTGTACTGGAGAAAAACAAACAAAAAAGCCAATATTTGAAAAAAATTATTTGTTTTCTTGTCTACGTACGAAGAACATGTAGGACAATACAACGAAGACTACAATGTATATTGTGGGAACCAGTATCGCGGTCCAGTTCTGAGCTATTACAGCACCTATATCTAAGTTGCTTTGTTGCCTCTGGACAGTAAAGATTGCGTTGGCTAATGTATTAAACTGTGCGTTGGGCGATATAAGCTGGACTGTTCCCGTTATCTGTCTATAGTTTCGCTCGTACTGCTGGAGCCGGGGTGGAAGCTGTGCTGGTCTTGTAGCATTTATGCCGGTTGGGAGGGCGGGCGGCTAGCCGAGTATGCTACTGGCTACGAATGCAGAGATTAAGGGCATTACGAATGTGAAAAATATCCAGACTACTACCGCCACTACGAGTGCATAGCCTGACCGGTTTGTGTTTACCGAGACAAAGAGTGAAATTGCGTAATATGTAAGTGCTAGTAGAATTGCCGGCACCAATAGGAAAAGCAGTCTAGCTAGGCCGTCTCCCGTCAAATTAGCTTTTTGTAGGACTAGGGTTATGGGGATTCCAATTACGAATGATATGCCGATAGCCAAAAGTATGAGTATTGTCCCAGCCAATATCTTGCCATTTAACAAGTCGTCCCGATAGATTGGCCTAGAAAGTATGAGTCTCAATGTTCCTTTTCTTGCGCGCTAAGCCCACGTCTTCGGGCCTTGGCCCCTTGTTGGTATTTGTGAATGGGAAGCTTATGTAGGTCAAGATTGGTATAGTTATGTTCCTCACGGGCAGGGAGTACTGGACAGCGTAGTCGAGGGTTATGTTTCCAAGGAAGACCGGGTAGCCTGTCTTGCCGTAAGTGAACTGTATTGTCTTGTCCACGTAGCCAGCCTTGGAGACCCTAAGCGTATATGTGCCCGGCAGCAAGGCTACCTGGAAGAACCCATTGGGACCAGTAGTTGTCATAGCTACAACGCCGCTGTTAGAGTCTAGCACTGTGACCACTTCGCCTCCAACAGGATTGCCATTGGGATCAACAATATAGCCATAGGCTCCTGAGTCTGCGTAGAGCATGGGAGCAAACAGCATTAACATGGCCAAAGTTAGTGCCATTAGTAGTGTGTATTTCGTCATAGCAGGTGTGTTAACTGGGCATATATTTTAAGTAGTATGTACGAAAAATCCATTCATAGATATTCTTGTTTCTTAAAACAAAGATTTATGCCTTTGCTTGTTACTGGCTGAGGGAATATTATGCCTAATACTTGTTTAAAAAAGTAACCCAGCAACTACCAAGGAGAAAAACATGGATAGGCATATATAGATTAGCCGTTTCTCATATACATGATGAATCTGCCAGATGCCTTATTATTAGCCGTGCTGGGCTTTATAACGGCTGTATGGGGCTACAAGCTTGCACGTCTATGGGTATCACTCTTGTCTGGAATAGCGCTTGGATATGTTTTTTACCAGTACTCTTCCCACGAGCTCCAAGCTGTTTTAACACCGCTTGTTCTCTTCGTTATAGGCTTAATAGTGGGCGCGATGATAGGCTTCGCGATTTTTAGGCTTGCCATTTCCCTTGTAGCAGGCTTCGCTATAGCCCAGTCATTGATAAGTGCGGGCCTCTTTGTGGCGAACGAGACAGTTCTGATTGTCCTCACAATAGTATTTGCAATGATCCTCTATGCAATAGTTGACAAGCTCCTAGCCTTAGTGTTCATAATTGGGGGAGCTGCACTCTTCTTCATAGGTCTCCTAGCAGTACATCTACCCATGATAATTGTTGCTATACTCACATTGCTAATAATCGTTCTAGGCATCTACAAAAACATTAGTAGATAGCTCTTCTTTTTCTCATAAAACAAATAGTGAACCTGAGGACGGTAAAGCTTAATAGCTACTAGAGTCTAGACTAGCACATGCCGGTAGACACGGGTTTTCCAGCTCCAGACTTCGAGGCAGAAAGCACGAAGGGTAAGATAAAGTTATCTAGTCTGAGAGGAAAAAGAGTCGTCTTATACTTCTATCCCAAGGCCTTCACACCGGGATGCTCGAGAGAGACGCAGAGATTCTCGGAGATGTATGAAAAATTCAGAGAGCTAAACGCGGAAGTGATAGGGGTAAGCGCCGACAAGCTCCCCACACAGGAAAAATTCGCCCAAAAGTACAATGTGAGCTTTCCACTCGTGGCCGACCCAGAGCTAAACATCATTCGTGCCTACGGCGTCCTCTGCGAGTCTGGCAAAAGCGCCTCAAGGGTTACCTTTATCATAGACGAGAACGGAGTGATAAAAGCCGTAATAAAAGGACTCAAGAAGCCAGAGGAACATGCCGACAAAGCTCTTAATCTATTAACGGCTTTTTAAAGTGAGATGAGATTTCAAATAATTCAATTGGAAAATTAGATAATGTCATCAGCTAGTATCATTAGTTTCAAAGCTGAATATGGAAATATTTAAATACATGGATATAGAATATGATGTAGTGTAAATTGATGTACACTAGAGTTGTTTTAGGCATATTGTTAACTATAGTGATTTTTGGCATATTTTCAAGTGTAAAGCTGGTATCTGCTGACGGAAATATTCAGAGCGAAATTGAGGAAGGAAAGAAATTAGTAGAGAGTGGGATTAGTTGTGATAAATTAAGCGATGAGCAACTCGAAGCAATTGGAGAATATATAATGGAGCTAATGCATCCAGGTGGAGCCCACGAAATCGTGCATAAAATGATGGGCATTGAAGAAGGGACAGAATATCATAAACAATTTCACATAAATTTGGCAAGAAGGATGTATTGCGGCGAAGTAGCAACGATGGGACCTGGATATATGATGGTATGGAGGTCTCCTCCACGAGGAATAAACGAAAATTGGTGTCCTGGATGTGGATGGAATTGGTGGTATCCTGGATTGGGATGGATCGTTTGGATCATGTTCTCCATTGTGTTGATTGTTGCTCTTATAATTCTAATTTATTTAGGATTCATAAAACATGAGAAAGTGGATCCAGGAAAAAAGGGTAATATTCTAGTGATTGTTTTAGTTTTACTAATCCTGCCATTTCTTTTTACTTTTGGCTGGGGATTTGGATTCATGAGTGGTATGATGTTTTTTGCTCTCATCTTCATGGTACTTGTATTTGTTCTTATAGTCTGGTTAATAGTATCTTTAACTCAAGCCATTGGAGGAGCTAGAAATCAATGAAAGATAAGCTCTACAAAAATTTATTTATCCCCTCGGTATAACCTTATTACTGATGGCTTTAATTACTTTTTTTGGTCACGCGGCTTTCGAACTGGTGCTTAAAGGACTAGATGGACAAGAAAAGAGGGTTCTCGTAGACCCTTGGCTCGAAAACTCACTAAGCCCCGTAAAGCCCTCCGCATATAGGGGTACAAGAGTCGACTATATCATTGTTACGCATGACCATGGGGACCACCTGGGGAACAGCTTTGAGATCGCAAAAATGACGGGCGCCAAGTTTGTAGCCATATATGAGCTGGCAGAGGAAGCATCCAGCCAGGGCATAGAGGCTATAGGCGCCAACATTGGCGGCCCCCTCAGCGTGCAAGACCTTAAGATTATATTTACGCCCGCGGTGCACAGCTCCTCTAAAGGCACCCCGACAGGGGTCGTAGTTTCTGGTAAAGATGCAACGATATATCATGCCGGCGACACGGGTCTCTTCGGGGACATGGCTCTCATAGGGGAGCTCTACAAGCCAGACGTGGCCTTTCTACCAATAGGCGGGCACTTCACTATGGGCATCAACGAGGCAGCGAAGGCCGTCCAGCTGATAAAGCCAAGGATAGCTATCCCGATGCACTACAATACTTTCCCAGTTATAAGGGCGGATCCAGAAGAATTCAAGCAGTTGGTCGAGAAAACCACCAGCACAAGAGTTGTTGTCTTGAAGCCTGGAGAAAAATATTCGCTCTAAGGGAAGCATTTTTTATGAGTTTACACAAAATTTAGGCACATCCTTAAGCTACTATATAATTGCGATTTTTCTAGGAAAATATAGCAACTAGATATAAAGCATATCTGTAGCATTAAAGGAGGCGTATTTTTCGGATAACCTACACGGTTGTCTTTTGTCAAGCCTTCAGCAATCGATCCCCCTCTTCTCTAGTTCTTCAACAACCTTGGTTGCGAGGCGCGCAACTTCCCTATATTTCTTATTGGTTATAATGTCCAAAACAATGCTAGAGTCAACATCACTATATTCGTGTACAACCACGTTCCGGAAACCTACTATTCGGCGATAGAGATCCAAATCCATGTCAGTAATTATGTCTTTAGCCCTCAACTTAAGTCCAGCATCAATATATCCGTCCACCCCAAGGCCTAGAGTAGAAGAGGCTCTAGCAAATATATCCATCAAAACTTGGGCCTGGGTCTGCAACAAGTGTAGAGCCGCATAATACTTATACTCATCTTCTAGGTCTTCAGGCTTGAGCCCGTCGAGCAAGCTTGTGTAGTATAGCAAATTATCGAGCAAGCGCTTTAGGACTCCCAACGCTTGGTCACCGCTTCGACCTGTACCTCTAACAGTCTCAGTTTTTTGGCGTCTATCATAAAGTCAAAGCAGGGAAACAAAATCCTCATCTGCAATTCGAGAAAGCTCTCGAAGTCTTTGACGTAGATAGGTTTACCCTTCCCGAGTATCTCAATGAGTAGCGTGCACGGCAACTTCTCGTATCGGTTTAACACGACGATGTCAACGGCTTCCTCGGGCACGCCTAGCCGCTTGGACAGCGAGTACTGGAGGTCGGCGACTCTGGCAAACAGCTCGTCAAAGCCTTTTAACTCCTCTAGCCAAACAGCGATATCCCAATCGCCTCTGAAAACTTTGCCACTCACTCTAGAGCCAAAGAGAACCGCGAAAGCAACTCCAAAGTCCTTCCAGTTGAAACTTTTCAGCGTATCTAAAGATTGTTCCATAAAAATAATGATCAAGGCTGGGAATTTAAACCTACTCTAAAATAAGGTCACTGGCCATGAGCAACATCTCTGCCAGTATTACATCCTTTATTGGAAAAGCTACGCGCTTAAAACAAACATGTTTTATTGAACTTCTACCCAGCCGTCTGCGTGGACTCTCACATTTTCCCCAGTAAAATTTTTTCTGGGACTTCTTCTCCAAGCCACTCGACAAGGACTATTCTTGCGTTGAACCAGTTATTTGCCAGTAAAACTCCGCTTAACGTAAGGGTATCAACGGTATGGGGCAGCGCGCGGGAGAACAGGATAGAAAGTGAAACGTGTCTATTTTTTGCCCATGTTTAATATTTCTCTGATTCCCTCCTCTAGGCTTACTGAAGGATTATAGCCCAGTTCCTTTTTTGCGCGGTTTATGTTTGCCTGTGAGTGCTTTATGTCCCCTGGCCGGGGAGGTCCATGTACTGGCTCGACGTTTTCCTTTCCTGCGAGTTTTAGAATCAAGTGTGCAAGATCGTTTATGGTTACAGCTACGCCACTCCCAACATTGTATATCCCGGATGCATTGTCTGATTCGAGCGCCTTGATTATGGCTTCTGCGACGTCTTTTACGTGGACAAAGTCTCTCGTCTGCTTCCCGTCCCCAAATATTATGGGCGGCTCGCCACTTGCAGCCCTCTTGACGAATTCTGTGATTACTCCAGCATAAGCCTTGGACTGCCGTGGCCCATACACGTTGAAGAACCTAAGGATGACCGGCCTGTAGCCGTAGAGGTTTCCATATGCCTGTACAAATGCCTCGCCAGCTATCTTTGTGGCGGCGTAGGGAGACTTGGGGCTTAAGGGGTGGTCTTCCCCAATGGGGATCCTGACGGGTTCACCATATACTGCGCACGTGGATGCAAATATGAATGCCGAGACTTTTCTAGAGGCTCTTGTCACGTTAAATGTCCCGTTTACATTGACGTCGAGGTATAGCTCAGGCTTTTCTACAGATTCTGCCACGTCTATTAGGGCGGCTAGGTGAACCACAGCATCTACCCCTTTGAGAGCCCCCTCCATGACATTTTTGTCCCTTATGTCTCCCTTAATGAACTCTATAGAGCCGAGGACCTCTCTGATATTTTCTAGGGATCCGTTTGACAGGTTATCAAGTACCCGTACGCTGTATCCCGACTTGACGAGTTCTTTTACGAGGTGGCTCCCGATGAAGCCAGCGCCTCCAGTTACCAGTATCGTTTCTGGCATTTATCTTCTCAAGGCTAAACAAATTTAAAATTTTTAAAAATAGTGTTGCCTGTATATGCGTGTCTAGCGAGGTACGCAGGCTTGCCTACCCCATGCTTGTGGGCGTTATAGCAGACTCTATCCTCAGCCTTATATCGCTACTCGCAGTCTCCAGGCTCTCCAAGACAGCTGTAGCCGCAACAGGCCTAGCGTCGTACCTCTTCCTCATAATCAATGCTGGTTCGATGATCTTTACAGGCGGAGTGATGGTTGTATGCTCCCAGGCTATAGGGAGTGGTCGACGCGACATACTTGAAAAGGCAGTGGGAGAGACACTTACAATAGCCCTGATAGTTACATTTGTCGTTTTCGCGAGCCTGCCTCTTTGGCTAAAAGGCTATCTATATCTTGTATCTCAGGGTAACCCCGAAGTTGTTGAGGCCGGCTATGAATACACGTATGCAAGACTGCTTGGCTTGCCAGCTATACTCATCAATTCGGTTCTTGGCGCCGTGTATAGGAGCCTTGACAGGCCATGGCCGCCAAGCATCTATTCGTTAGTAAGCCTAGTTGTGGGAGCAATACTTATACCGTCCCTAACTCTCGGGCTTTTTGGTCTACAGCCCCTCGGAGTGTATGGGGCGGGCCTAGCATCCGGCGTTGCAAGTCTATCTGGTCTCTTTGCGTACCTGTTTTTCCCTCTTAATGTCTCTCTGAGGCCCCGCCTCCCATCAACTACTGGGTTGCGCGTCCTATATGTTGGGTTGCCAATCGCGTCTGAGAGGATTGTCGCTAGCCTAGCCCAGAACATATACATAAATGCTGTAGCCAGGAGTGGGACAAACGCCCTCGCTGCTCACAACATTGGGATAACTATTGAGAACCTAATTATTCAGCCTAGCTTTGCAGTCAGCACGGCGACTCTGATAAAAACAGGTCAAGGCACGGGAAGGCTCGACGAAAATATGACAAACAACGTGTTGCGGGAAGGTGTGAAGCTAGCTACCACTTGGATGGGAATAGCTACCATGATCCTCATAGCTATATCGCCTTTTGCTGGAAACTTTTTCACAGCCGACGCCGACGTGGCCCGTCTAACCACTATCTACCTGGTGCTCGCAGCGATAAGCGAGATAGGTTTCGGGATAAGCCAGGCATACTTTGGGGCGATCAGGGGGATGGGAAGCGTGTGGATACCATTCATACTTAGTAGCTTCTCGGTAATCTTCCTGCGTGCTTTGCCTGCACAGCTTCTGTCCATCTATTTTGGAGCTGTCGGTGCATGGGTCACACAGAACACGGACATGTATGGGAGAGCCTTTTTGTCCTATGTTGTCTGGAAGAAGCTTGGCGCCAAAAAACTGATGAAAAGAGTTTACTAAAGCTTTTTAGGGCTCAGCGGGAGTTTTGCCCTGGGTTTTTATTATTGGCTTTGCCCATTTTCCTAGGCTAACCCAGACAAGCATGATAAGACCACCAACGACATTGCTAAGCATTATGCCTATCCACAGGCCCCTGGGACCCATACCCATTAGGAATGCAAGTAGATATGAAAGAGCTATTCTGAGAGCCCACAGCCTAAACATCCCGAGGACTGTGGGGATAAGCGTGCTGCCAGAGCCCCTCCCAATATTCATCCCGGCAATAAACATTGCGAAGAAGGGAAGCCCAACAAGTATAGTGTCTAGAAACTCCATCGAAAGCGATTGTACCTGTGGGTTGGAGGTGAATACACTTATTATGGAGAGCCTGAAGGGGTAGATAACTGTCACTCCTAGGGCAACAATAGACGCTACGAAGAGTGTTCCCTTAATTGCCGCCTCCCTTGCACGTTTTATGTTTCCGGCTCCAAGGCTTTGTCCAACGATTATGGCTATTGACCCCAGCAGGCCCCACATTATCCCGTCGGCCAAGTCTAGAACTATCATGCCTATAGAATATGCCGTGGTCACTAGGACACCGAACTCATTCACCATTCTCTGCTGGATGATAAATGCAAGGCTATTTGTAGACATTGAAAGCGTGACGGGCCCCCCGATCCGGAGAACTTTTACAAGCCATTCCCTTGGAAAATCAAGAACCAGCGAAGGCATAGCCTCGGGTATCCTCCTTTTAATCAATGTGTAAAGGCCGATTATCGACAAGGATAAGCCGATAGTGTCAGTAAGAGCGGCTCCCATTGCCCCGAATCTAGGAACAAAGCCAATACCAAGGATAAAAACGGGGTCCAGAACCGTGTTCACAGTTACAGAGGCGATGTTAATCAAGGAGGGAAGCCTAGTTTCACCAATACTGTTTATAACAAGGCTGAGAGACATTGAGATGCTAGATAAAATAATGTTAAACCCTGAGACAAGCGTGTAGCGCATAACTTCATCCCTTATCTCGGGCGGGGTAGCCACGATATAAGTGAAAATGTAGTCCCGCAAAGCCAAGAATAACGTAGCAACTGAGACCCCAATTATTAATGACGCTGTCAAAATCCTAGAGGATTCCCTCTTCACTTCACGATACATGCCTGCACCCATATACTGCGAGACAAAAGCCGCCCCAGCAGTTGAAACAAGAGAGTTCAATGCTCCGAAAAGCATCTGAACAGGAAAAACCTGCCTTGGAACAGCTACAGTCAACTGGTCATAGAGAACAAGCCAAAAAGAATTCAAGACACTATACATGACGTTAACCAGCTGTGCAACCATCGGGCCAGCTCCTAGGCTCAGCAAAGTAACTATGACAGACCCTTCAAGCACTTTTTCCCTGTAATTCTCGAGATTGTGACGGCTCATATGCTATACCCTTTAGGTTAGGAATTCTTCTTCCCTCGAAGACAATTCAGCTAAAGGAATTAACGGTGGAATTAAAACTTTTTTATCTATACTTGAGAGCTATCTTTAGACTGCTATATAGATAGGTCAAAATCTATTGGAATAAAAACTTATTTGTAAATATGGTAATTGACTTCACAAATCCAAATGTGTCTAAGAGCCTTTGCTAGATACTTTTTTGAACCTGTAGCGAAAGCAAAGAATAGCCGTCATCTCCGACCCTGTATGCAGCCATAGTGAGGCTCGAGGGGGAGTAGCCCACTATGAGCCATACTTCTCCTGGACACTCGAGCATCCTGTGCCTGTCGGACGGCGAGGGAAGGGGCTCCGCGTCTGGGTGGCTGTGGTACAGGCCGATGTATTCTAGGCCCTGTTTCTGTGCTTCGAGTATTTTTCCTATCCATTCTTTTTCGTCTATCCAGAACTCTGTCCTTGATTCTTTTATGTTTCTGAGGGGGAGTATCCTCGTAACTATCGCTATACCGTTTTCTATTCTTCCAAGGAGTATTCCGCAAGCCTCTAGTGGGTACTTTTCTGATATGTGGTGGTATAGGTCCAGGTATGCTTCTCTAGAGAGCCTCAGAACGTATATCTTAACGATTGGGACGACTGAGTGATCTATTTGCAAGTTCATCCCCGTGTCTCGTCTTGAGTGAGATATATTCTCTTTGCAGGAGGATAAGGCGGTAGGGAGTCATTTTTGTCCCTAGTAGATCTTCACGTAGTCTACTTCTATACATGTTGTGTTCCTGTTTTCCTGTGTAAGGTGCCTATAGACTCTTCCAGCGTCCCTCGGGTTATAGCCAAATACAGCATTGTCTATCCAGATGTCTGCTCTGGCTTTTGTCCCCTGGGCTGGCGGAGGTAGCCTTGCAACTTGGTTGCCGTCTATGTGGAAGTTTACGCCTGTTTTTCTCCACTCAACCTTGTAGATGTGCCACTCAGTGAGGTCGAGCGTCTGGAGTGACGGTTTAGCGGAGTGTATGAGGACACCTAGCTTTCCAAGTGTCAAGCGTGATGCATAGCTGAGAAGTGCAATGTTGCCCCTATAGACCTTTATGGGATAGAGGTGTTTTCCTACCTGTGCAAAGAAGCCCTGAAACATGTATGGGCCCCTGCTCTGCAGGTGGATAAACCACATACACATGTTTTTGTCGAACTGCATCGTGTGGTTCCAGAAGCCCCAGCCAGCGCTACCATAATGGTTCCCAGTCATCCTTAGCTTTGCCTCAAATGTTTTCTCGACCCAGGGAAGGTCATCGAATAGCCCGTCCGAGAGCTCTGCGTTTGAATAGTAAAGTGCCTCTGTAGGGCCACTGCAGAGTCTTAGGATGCTTTTTTCCTGGCTAATCGATGCATAGTTATCTGTCCTATAGTTCCAGTGGTCACTTTCTCCATTAAAATCGTCAAAAAATTCGACAGGGCTTGTTTCTCCCATCAGGATATAGAGTCACGGGAACATTTTAATTTTTTGTCTAAGCTTTATGGCTTCCTATAGGATAGGTATAGCCTTTGCCTTTCCAAGATAATCCCATATCGCTCAATGTTAAGATTTTTTAATAGGTTCTTGATATAGGTAAATGTGAGATTCCCAGGTTTAATTGAGAAGGAGTCCCTAGAGGATCCTCTACGTCTACTTGCAACGTTCTGCAGTGAGGAGCACCTAGATAGGCTCAAAGAGATCAAGAACCCGAGGCTCTGGAGAGACATAGCAGAGGTGGCGCTGGTAGCTAGGCCTGCAAGCATATATGTAAATACGGGGAGCGACGAGGACAAGGACTATATCCGTAAGAGGGCACTTGAGAACAGGGAGGAATATCCTACAGTGCATCCCATGCATACAGTGCACTTTGATGGGCCAAAGGATCTTGCACGTGACAAGGGGAATACGAGGATACTTTATCCTGGAGGCAGGCAGGTCCCCCTCATCAACACCTTTGACCGTGACGCTGGGCTAACCGAGATAGGAAAGCTGTTTAGGGGAGTAATGAGTGGAAAAGAAATGTTTGTGTCCTTCTACCTCTATGGTCCTAGATACTCCAAGCTGTCTCTTTACGGTGTCCAGATAACTGACTCTGCCTATGTGGCTCACAGCGAGGAAATTCTCTACAGGAACGGCTACAGGGACTTTGTAGAGAAAGGTGAAGAACTGGAATATATGCTCTTTATCCATTCTGCCGGCGAGCGAGACGAGAACGGCTGGAGCAAGAACGTTGAAAACAGGAGGATATTCATTGACTTAGAGGGAAACTCTGTATACAGTGTCAACACGCAGTACGCCGGCAACACTGTTGGCCTGAAAAAGCTTGCGCTTAGGCTTGCTGTCTACAAGGGCTATAGGGAAGTCTGGCTTGCAGAGCACATGTTCATTGTTGGCGTGAAGGGGAGGGGTGGAAGAATCTCTTACTTCACGGGAGCCTATCCCGCAGGATGCGGTAAAACCTCTACAGCTATGATTGCCGACACTGTCGTTGGAGACGACCTGGCAATAATACATGCGGTGAATGGTGAGGCTAGGGCTGTAAACCCAGAAGTTGGCATGTTCGGAATCATAGATGATGTGAATCCGCGGGACGACCCAGAAATTTACAGCATACTTGTAAACCCCTCTGCAGAAGTAATATTTAGCAACGTCCTGCTGATGGAGGACGGCAATGTCTGGTGGCGCGGGAAACCAGGAGAGCCGAAAAAAGGCATCAACTATGCTGGGGAATGGTGGCCGGGAAAAAAGGACGAAAACGGAAAAGAAATACTTCCCTCCCATCCAAACGCGAGGTTCACTGTCAGCATAAGGCACTTGTCGAAGCTTGACCCAAGGATAGACGACCCGGAAGGCGTCCCCGTGTCTGGCTTCATTTTTGGAGGCAGAGACCCCTCGACTCTGCCGCCCGTCCTGGAGGCCTTCGACTGGAAGCACGGAATAGTAACAATGGGCGCATCGCTTGAAAGCGAAAGGACAGCCGCTGTCCTTGGCCAGGTAGGTGTAATGGAGCTAAACCCCTACGCCATTCTTGACTTCTTGCCAATCTCTGTTGGAGCCTTTACAGCTCTTCACTTTGAATTTGAGAAGAAGCTTGCTAGGTCTCCGAAGATATTCAGCGTGAACTATTTCCTACGTGAAGATGGAAAGTTCCTAGCCGAGAAAAGGGACAAGATTGTCTGGCTAAAATGGATGGAGCAGAGAGTCCACGGCGAGGCTCAGGCCATAGAGACGCCTGTAGGCTATATCCCGACATACGAGGATCTAAGGGAAATCTTCGCAAGGGAGCTGGGGAAAGAATTCAAAGAAGACCTCTACGAGAAAATGTTCACAATACGTGTCAAAGGCTTCCTCGAAAAAATCGAGAGAGTTACAAAGATATATTCCACTATCCCAGACACTCCCAGAGAATTTTTTGAGATAATGGACAAGCAAACCCAGGGGCTCAAAGCTCTAGAGGCAATGCACGGGCAAAAGGTCAGTCCTTTCAAGTTTGACAAAAAATAGCATCCCTTTTATTTGTACAAAGCAGAAAGCCCAAACGTTTTCCTGTCTAGCCTAGTGCATGCTTTATAACGTAGTCTGTTATCCTGTCTATTTCCGCCTTAACAGATGGAGGTATGCCTTTTACCTCGAGGGTGAGGTATCCCCTTAGGAGTATGCTCCTGGCCTCTTCCTCGGTAAAGCCCCTAGCCATAAGATACTCGAGCTTCTCGCCTGACAACATTCCAATAGCGGCCTCATGCGTGAGTTCAACCTCCTGAACGCTGGTCTTAAGTATCGGTATAGTCTCTGTCGTCGACCTGTCATCGAGCATTACTCCGAGGCACTCTATGTGCCCCTTTGTGCCGCCTGCGAGGGCCTCAATGCTACTCCTAGAAATTATGCGGGATCCCTTGCTGGAAATTGTTCTAGAGACCAGCTCTGCCGAGCTACCCTCGCCTTCAAGGATTGCTCCTCCTCCAATGTCATATACTCCTGGGCCAGAGCCAGCAATGACTGAGACCAGTTTTGCGCTGGCTTTCTTCTCAAGGTGAACCATTGGGTACGTCTGTATAGATGCGACGGGGCTATAGACAGAATAATAGCTGACATATTCTCCCCCCTCCTTTACTCTCACAACTGTTCTAGGCCTGACGTGGGTCCCTTCGCCCCACGAATGAATCATTGTATATATGAGCCTCGCCTTTTCAGCGACGTAGAACTCGCTTAGCCCCACATGTAGCCCGCCTTTGACGCCATGCGGGACTAGGCATCCCGTAGTAATTATGGCTTCCGAGCCCTCGTCAAGGTAGACAATGTTGTGTGTTGTCTGGACCTGGTTCTCGGTAAAAAGGCTTAGACAAGTATATATCGGTAAGGGAACCTTGGTTCCTGGCGGCACATAGACGTAGTAGCCTGCTTCTTTCCCGTACAGGTAAGCGTACGCGGTGTACTTGTCTTGGTCGGGCCTCAAGAGGGTCCACGCAAGTTTCTCTGCGAGCTTGTCTTCCTTAAGGGCTTTAAAGAGGGGCTTGACTACCACATTGTATTCTTTGAAAAGCTTTTCCGCCATAGCCCTTGCAAAAACGGTTTCTCCCACTTGCAGATAAGTTGCCTGCTCAACGCTGATGCCTACCTTCTCTCTTGCAGACTCAGTAATCTCCTGTGAAGGCTCCCTGTAAATTATACCTCCCTCGTCTATCTTGTACCTAGACAAGTCAATGTCTGGACCATAAGGTGAGGGCTTCTCTAAAGCCCTTTTAACCTCCTCTAAATCAATCATTTTCCTCACCCTCGCCGCAGAGACCCTTATACCCTGTCTTTTCTACCACTTCCAGCACTCTACGCGGTGACGACGCTAAAACAATCCCCCCATTGCAGAGAACATGTGCCTTCTGGGCTTCCACTTTCTCCATGAGTAGCCTCGTGTGTGTAACGATGAGAATAGAGGACCCGAACTCCTTATTAATGAATCTGATCGCCTCTGCAATTAGGTTTAGGCTGTCGATGTCTACACCGCTGTCTGGCTCGTCTAGGAGGGCGAGCCTGGGACGCATGAGAGATATGAGGAAGAGCTCGGCCCTTTTGCGCTCCCCGCCACTAAACCCCCTGAAGGATTCCCTGTCGAGCAAGCGTTCTAGGTCAAGCATTTTTGCTAGCTTCTCGACATATTCGGCTGTATTGAATCTATCTGAGAGTAGTCTAGCTAGGCTTCGGAGCGATACGCCTACAAGCTCTGGAGGCAACTGGTATGCAAGAGCTATTCCTAGCCTTGCCCTCTCGTCGAGAGGCGTGAATGTCACATCTTTCCCGTCGAACAATATTTTTCCCCTTCTTATAGAGACCCTCGGGACACCCGCTATAGCTGAAAGCAGGGTAGTTTTGCCAGCGGCGTTTGGCCCCAGCAAGAAATGTATCTCCGATTCTCCCATTGAAAGATTGACGCCTCTAAGCACCTCGCGGCCGCCAACATCTACCTCTAGATCCCTTACATCTAGCAACATCACGCTCAACTCTACATAGAAAACCCAGAGCATATTAATTATTATGTGTAGCTCTCCTTAAAACAGAGACCTATTTTTCCAGCAACAAGTTAGCCGCTACGGTGCCAGCTACAGCCGCCAAGGCCGAGAGGAGGAAAAGGGTCCTAGGCGCAAACTGGTCAGCCAAGTAGCCCGCAAAGATGCCAACAAGAGAACCAAATATCGTGGAAAGGGTTCCCTCAAATGCATAGAACGTTGCACGCTCAGACTCGTCGCTAAGATCCATGAGCGCCTTCGAATAGGCGAGCCAGAAGGCCGGCCACACGGGTATAACGAAGAACACAGAGAACCACAAATAGTTAGGAGACAGGTAGTAGCCGAGATAGAGCAGGGTCCAACCAAGCCCAGCCATCGTAAACATTTTCCTCGTAGACAGCCTGTCTGCCAGCTTACCGTAGGGTATAGAAGCTAGCCCAAAAAGGGTAGTTACGGCTATCAAGACGGACCATGCCTCTGGCGGACCAGCGAGAAACTTTACAAAGTAGATTGCAAATATGCCGCCGCTGAAGGCGCCTGGGAGCGTTAGAATTATCCTGGCTAGGTAAAGCTTCCAGAATCTTCTGGGTATTCTTGGAAGTCTCAAGAAGCCTTTTAGGCTAGCCTTGTTGTTGCCGTTCTGGTCCTCATCGATAAGTCCAATCAAGAAAAGGGGGATGATGCTTAGTAGAGCATTTAGCCTCAGAAGCCACCTGAATCCAAGAGTGTTATACAGTAAACCTGAGACAAGGCTCCCCGTGAAGCCTCCAATTACGCCTGCCGCGTTGTATATTCCGAGCCTCGCTCCGCGTTGGTCGCGGAGCTTCTCGGCCATAAGGGCAGAAAAGGCTGCACCACTAGCACTGCCAGTGAACGCTCCCAATACTTGGACAAGTATAGCAGTCTCAATGTTGTCTACAAAGCTCAGTGCAATAGACGAGAGAATGCCAGTCAATATGCCGAGCTGTATATACCTCTTCCTATGGCCCTTAACGTCTGAAAGCCTTGCCCAGAATAGGCCCATTACCACTGAGATTATTACTGACGACTGGCTCGCGATGCTCGTCTGGAAAAACTTGTTTCCGGCCAGCTGGTAGAAAAAGATAGAAAGGAACGGTGCCACAAGGTTTCCAGCAAAACTACTAGTCAAATTGTACCATGACAGCAGGGCAATAGTTCTTTTATCACTGCTACTCGACACAACGAGTAGAAGAAGCCCTCAAGCTATAAATATTTCCTATCAAAGGCAATTGTTAAAAGCTAAAGATTTTAGTCAAAAATGCTCCTAATAGCTAGGCGATCGACCTGGTTGAAGAATTGCAAAAAAGGGTTATAGAGCTTTATGAAAAGGTAAAAGACAGCGTTGTAAGCATAACCGCTGTCAAAATCCTAGATTTCCTGTTTATAAGGGAGCCTGTTTCAGGTCTCGGCTCGGGATTCATAGTAGACGAAAGAGGCATAGTGGTTACAAACGCCCACGTGGTCGAGGGCTATGAACATATAACCGTGACACTTTCAAGCGGAGAAAACGTAGAAGCAACAATTATAGACATAGACCCCCACTACGACATAGCTTTCCTCAAAATCCCACGCGACAACCTTAAACCCCTACCGCTGGGAGACTCTGACGAGCTAAAGGTTGGACAATTCGTTATAGCCATCGGCAACCCATTTGGACAAGTATTGGGAGGCCCCAGCCTGACATTCGGCGTGATAAGCGGGCTTGGAAGAAACCTGAGGACAGAGGGAAAAATCTACGAGAACCTCATACAGACAGACGCGCCAGTAAACCCTGGAAACAGTGGGGGACCCTTAATAGACCTAGAGGGAAAAGCTATAGGAATAACAACGGCAATGATTCCGTTCGCGCAGGGCATAGGCTTCGCTATTCCCATAAACGAGGTAAAATACTCCCTGAGCCAGATAGAAAAATATGGCAGAATACTCAGACCCTGGATAGGAATATACGGGCTAGACGTAAACCCAGTAATAGCATACCAGCTTGGCCTATCAAAACCAGCCGGCGTACTAATAATAAGAGTGGTTCCGGGAAGCCCCGCAGCCAGAGCAGGCATTCGGCCCGGACACGTAGTCATAGGCACAGACGGAAAAGAAATACAGGGAATAGGCGACCTGGTAGCGAAGCTCAGAGAAAAGGGAATAGGACAGGAAATAACCCTAAACCTATACGCCCAAGGAGGAATACGGAACGTAAGGGTCAGGATAGAAGAGGCACCATAACAACCGTAAAGAAGTTTCATTCCTTCAAAAGTTTCCCCTAGATTTTAATTTCTCAAATGAATGAGCAAGGTAACCCTTAAATATAGTTTTCCAAATATATGATTAGGGATATTTAGTGGCCGAGAATCCCTTCCTCGTCGAAGTTGCAAGCCTAATACTGACTGTTGGAGCATCTGCTCTCTCCCTTGCATACTGGCTAGGAAGAAAATTCGCAAGAATAGAGGCAAGGTTCACACTAATCGACGAGAAATTTGCCCAAGTAGACAAGCGATTTGACCAAGTCGAGAATAGGTTTGTCCAAATCGAGAAGCATCTAGCCCAGCATGACGAAAAGTTTCACAAAATTGAAGAAAAAATGACACTTATGGACGAGAAGCTTACACAAATGGAAACAAGTCTCACCTACGTGAAAGAAAAAATAACCCAGCACGATGCTAAACTCCACCAAATCGAGACAAGCCTTGCCCAAGCTAACCAGAAACTGGCGCAGTTCGATGAACAATTTCGCACGGTCAAAGGCATTCTCGCTCAGATGGACGAGAAGTTCAGCAACATAGATAAACAGTTTGCCCAGAGCAACGAAAGGCTAAACCGAATAGAGGAACGCATAAACCTCATAGCCAGAAACATGAACGAGATAGCCGTCTCGACAAGAAACCAGACAGAATTCTTCGCAGAGTTCCTGGGATTCAAAAAGATACTCGAACCAAGAGACGTCGCATTCATCAAAAACGAGTTACTAAGGCTCTCCGCCAGAACCTTCACCAACCCCCTCACAAAGGAGGAAGCCGAAAGAATGAAAGAGCTAATCCAAAAGGAAAAACTAACACTCGAAGAAGCAGACGAGCTCAGAGAAATCGCAAGAAAACTTGTAAGCGAATACGGAGCCACAGTCCCAGAAGTATGGAAACTACTAATCTACGCCTCCATCATGCGTGGCATAGCAATGAGCGAGCTAAAAGAAGAAAACCAGCAAACCTAGCAAAAAGTTACTCCTTCGGCGCCACAGTAATTTTCCCAATAATAACCTCGACTCCGTTTTCCCTAGCAACCCTCCTAATCTCCCTTGCCACCTTCCTGGGAGCCGTCAATACAACCAACACCTTTCGCGAAGCCTTACCATACTTCTCCTCTACGAGCCTCGCTCTCCTAAGCAACTTAAACACCTCATCAACGCCCCCAGCATAGCTAGTTATCTCACCCACAATCAAGGGCTCGTCAAGAAACATGTCAATCTCCTCACCATCTATCCTCGCACTTACCAGCATTTTTCCTTTCCCAATGATCCCCCTCCGTCTAAGATCCCGGTAAAAAGCTTCCTAACAAACTCCTCAAAACTTATACCAGCAAACTTAGCCACATGGCTAAACCCATACAGCATGCCACCCCACACGGAACCCAACTTTTCCCGCAGTTTCTCCTAGCACTCATTTAGCCTCTTGCGCACGCTAAAATAAAATGAAGAAGGAGAAAATACTTTGCAAAAACTATATTTTAACTAGCCTCTACAGGCAACACATGTAGCATTGTCTTGGCGAGTGTGAAGTGTAGATGTGAGGCTCAAGGAGCTTGCTGGGGCACTCCCTGCAACGTCTAGGGATGGATCCTGGCTTGCAGAAATGCAGTCAAAGTACGCGACCACGTATACTTCGTCTATGTATAGCCAGCTCCTGTAATATTGGTCGCTATACGTGTGCAGTAAGAAACTGAGAGTTATCGTGGAGCCTGCAACCCCACTGAAAAACGTGCTATTCCTCTGCCAGCCAGTGTCCCTGAATGGGCCATAATTGTTTCCCGAGTTGGGGTTGTATCCGTTCTTCCAGTAGAAGGTTGTTGTGCCCTTGCTAAGAGAAAGAGTAATATAGTCGTAGTTTGCAGAGTCCCACGTCAAGAAGCGCCACCAGAAAGTCGCATTTACATATTTCACTTCGACGCCGTCAATGCTCGACGGCACACTAATGGAACGCCTGAGATAATCGTCCCTCGCTGGAACTGGTTCACAGGTCACCTGGTTCCCGAAGCCTATCCATGCCAGCCATGACCCCGCCACGGGTCTAGTTGTATCTGTAATCGTTCGGGGAGTTGGTGTTCTTGTGTAGCATGTCTCAGTGACTGTTACATCATAGTTTTTCTGTTCTACATATGCATAGGTTGTACTTGTCCAGCCCGCCAATGTTCCACTTTCGAACCCGTCGTAGAAGAGGACTACTCTGGGCGGAGTGGGGAGGGTCTTGACTATCCATACTATTTTTTGGCGTGCCTTTGCCGTGGAGTAGTTGAAGTATAGCCACGTATATATCCGGGCCACCTCGACGCCTAGCGGTGCTCCAGAGCCGACAGCCACCTGTAGGCTTAGGCTTGTTTGTCCGCTTATGGTGACGGGTGTCCCTGTCTGCTGGGTTATTGTGCCCCTGGACACTACTACCTGTAGGTTGGCTCCGAGGGTTATAGAGGCATTTAGCTGGCCAGCATAGCTACCGGAAACACTCTCAGCGAAAAGCTTAGCAGAAACACCAGAACCACTAACGTTAAGCACAGGGCTAAAAGTTGCCCTGTGACACCTTGGAACTGACACCTCAACGTATGTAACATTTAAGCCGTCCTCGATACTCGAATATACTCTACCAGACTTAACGCCGTAGGCTGGGTTCCCAAGGTCCCTACCGGCAATTTTCTTTACGGGCGGCTGGGTCGCCTGGACGTGCCACTCATTTACATTCGTTATAGTGATTGCCGCTAAAGCGCCTACACATAAAAGCACAGCAAGCAGGAGCGCCTCAATCCTCCTCACGCCTAGCCACCCGGGAAGCTCGAAAAGCTCGCGGCCATGCTCCTTATTTCTGCTAGTGGAGCCTTGACTAGCGCGATATGGAAGTAGCCGTACCGTGCGCCTCCAGGCGTAAAGAAGTCCCGGCAAAGCTGGACCCTTGTCTCGTTGCCCGGCAACACCTTTACTGGAAGCGAGCTACACGTGGTTCCACAGTCGAAGCTCATTGTCCAGCCCTTGCCCATGTATATTATTGGCGAGACCCACTCCAAAACAATGCCCCTAAAGTCGACACTGGGCCAGACATACATCTGTGTAGCGTTTACCCCCCTACCCCAGAAGGCTACCGCGGACTCTATCCTGTAGTCTGAGAAGCCAGAAGTATTAAACCAGGAAATAGTCCGGACAGGCCCACTAACCAGCTGTCTCCACGTGCCAGCGTCGCTGTACCCTATACGCCTGGCCTGGTACGGGTAGACAATGTAGCCCGAGAGGTTGACACCCCAGCCCTCGCTGAAAAAGCCCCACTCGTTAAGCGTGGCGCGCTCAGAGCCGAAGACAACTGTGTCGCCCCTAACCTCTACGCCTCCAGTAAAGTTTGCTGTCAGGCGTCCTCCAAGATAGATCTCTATGCGTGAACCATTTGTTAGGTACGCGGAGAAGACGAGCCTATCATATCCCCACATCTGCTCACGTCCACTCTTAATTCTGGCCGGATATAGGACGCCGTCAGGTCTTTTTGCCCAAGACTCGACCTGGAATGGGACAAGGTAACGGGCCCCACCGCTCTTCAAGACAACAGCCAGCCCATTAGCCTCGACACCCTCCAGGCTCGAAACCTTCCTCACAGGCTTCCCGTTCACGTACACGGTGCCATCCGCAGTAATCTCGAAGAGTGCCAAGCCTTCCCTAGAAACAGTAGGGGCCAGAGTTATCCGCCTCGTGAAAGAGTTGTTCCACCAGTCGACAAGAACATAGGAAAAAGTGACCACGCTCATCGTAGCACGCTCATACCTCGGGTCCACAAATGTCAGCATGAAGGAGCCTTGCCTGCCGGCCCTTAGACATAGATCTAGCTTTACACTGGACCCCGGATCAAGCCTCAGACTACCAGAATAGTTTAGGCCAGGGCCAAAACCTAGCACCATGCTACCATTAGCCCTAACCTCGAGAAACTCGAGGCCGGAACTTGGCCTAAGAGACACGCCTAGCGTGTAGGGCAGGCCAGCTATGCCGCTATTCCTCAGCTCGACAATTCCGGGAAAACAGTAAACAGTCTCATTAGAAGCGTAGACCTGGACAGCCCCGCTAACCGGCTTCCCGTCGGAGTATGCCCAGACGTCTTTTGTGCCTCCAAGGATGACAGCCTGGATGCCGAGAGGATAAACTGCTAGAAGCGTGAGGAAGCTAGCCAAAACGATAACAGCTATTATTGCTAGAACCCTGCTTTTCCTGAACCTGGCAGGCTGGCTATCCACAAAGCAACACCTAAAAATTATAGAAAAAAATATTATTTAAAGATTTTAGTTCAATTGCCCTACTCAGCTTATCCAGTAGAGACTACGTCGACTTCTATGGTTATCAAGTCCGTGTTCCACTGAGATGAAGGAGTATTCGCGTGGACTAGTACTTCGGCTGGAACAGAGACGCATTGTCCCGGATTCAGTGTGACCGAACCAAGAGTTGTACCCACGCTTGTTGAGCTGTCAATAGTGAGTGGGCCAAGCGTGCCAAGCCAGAGCTTCAAGTACTTTACGTATGTCCAGTTTCCACTTAGTACTCCATTGTATTTTAGACTTACTGTGAATGAGCTTGTTCCATACGTGTTGCATATCTTGATGGCTTCGCTGTAGTATGTGGGGTCTCCCGTGTAGCCCTTGATTGTTATTACCGTCCTGTTGGTTCCATCACTAGCAGTATACGTAGAAACGCTGAGGAGGCTTCCCGTCGCGTCTGCGCCTTTCACCTTGACGACTGGCGGTGTTCCAGGGGTCTGTACGTGCCACTCGGTTATGTTGGTGAGTGTTATTGCTGCGGTGGCGAAGGAGAGCGTTGCTAGTACTATCAGTAGAGCTGTTAGTGTTGTCCTTTTCAGTTGCATTTTTTCACCTTTTGGTAAGTTGTCAAACTGGGGTTTATAAATTTTTTAGTTCAGTTATTCCTCTGGTTGCAGGGGTAAACTTTCAAGTTTGATAATTTCCTAGCAAGATGATTTGCTTCTCAAACTTTTTATTTGGAGATTGCTTCCCTAATTAGGCTCGTCGGTATCGTGCCTGTTGATAGGTATGGCTCTAGCCTGGCCGCTAGGGTGGCGGCTGTTTGTGGCGTGATTTTTTCGCCTAGCTCGTCCGATATGAAGTTTTCAAGCCATTTCTCTGCTGGGGTGCCTGTTGGGTAGTAGACTGTCCATTTTCCTATCCTTGCTCTTCGTACGTATCCCAGCCTTTCGAGGATCGAGAGGTGCCACTGGACCTCGCCGAAGCTTATGCCTGTGTCGCGTGATATGCGCCGCATGCTTGCGCCGGGCTCTTTTTTGAGGTATTCTAGTATTTCGACCCTCTTTTTGATTCTGAGGACGTCTTCGTGGCGTGCGACGTAGTAGCCTACTGGTATGGATATTGCCTTGAAGAGTTTGTCTCTCCCGCTCTCTGTCTGGGTCAGGTAGCTTGCCGCCGCTATGCCTGCTATTGCCCCTATTAGGAGTATTGGTGGCTCGCCTTTTTCCTGTGAAGGTATTGTGGCGGCGACGAGCACTGTTGCCTCGGCTTCTCGTATGGAGGGGTTGTCGATTGTGAAAAAGATACATGCAGAGTCTGGGTTTTTCTCGAGAGTTGCTTTTCCAGCCGACGTGTTGAGTGCCGTGACTTTGGCGCCGTATATGCAGGCAATCTTTTCGGCTTGGAGGCTTGATAGGGGGTTAACGTGAACCTGCAGGGTATAGATGTGCGTGTTGTTCCTTGTCTCAGTTTTTATCAGGCTTGTCGTGGGGCTTGTAACGATGAGGCCTGTCGGTGTAGCTGTTGCTTTTTGGGTGAGGGTCTGGAGGCTGAGAAGTGTGGCCGTGGTTGCCAAAGCGAGGAGGAGTATGGCTGTAATGTATTCTTTCATCCTAACTGTGAGTTTTTCGGTCTTTTAAATAAACTTTGCGTCTATAAGGGTGGGTTTTGAACTAAATAATTTAAATACCCGTTTTAGCAAAAATTTATCTATGATTGTCCAGACGCTTGTGGGACTGGTCTTGGTGTTTGCTTCTGCGACGCTTAGGCTTTTCCAGGGCAGGCCTAAGGGCGAGGATGAGTGGAGCGCGTTCGCGGTTGGCATTGTTCTTTCCTTTATAGATGGCTTCACTGTGGCGTATCTTGTCCAGTTTTTCCCAGTGTTTGTTGGGAAGTTCCTATTCCACTTATTCCTCTATACCCTGCTTGCTAGCATATCCATAGTGTTCTACGCGATGTATAGAAACATTACAGACATAAGGGTGTTCGCGGTCGCCTCTACGCCATGGTTTCTCATAATAGTAATTATCATAATTGCAAGGATGCTTGGGCTTCCTAGCGTCTTTATTTTCTAGCTGGGTTGAAACATGGGATGTTAATGTTTTTGTTGCTTATTGTTCTTCATGTTGTGTATTTATTTTTTAAGTCTTTGCCACCACAACAAAGATTGATGAGTGGCATGTCCAGGCAACTAAGTCGCCGGTAAAGAAAATAGCTGGTAGAGACTGATTTTCGTGCTGTAAATACGCCAACCTATATACCGCTGTGAAAGACAGCTTAAACGTTACATCTGTAGAACTCTCGGTTCCTCCTAGCCGTTTCCTATACATTTTTTGCGCGTGCCAAGGCACAGCTAACCGATAACAAGGTGGTAAGGAAAAAATCTCTATTCTCGGAGGATTCTATGGAATAAAGTAGAAATGTTTTTATAGAAGTAATTTTTAAAGAGTTACTGTGAAGAGAAGTAAAATAACGAGGAGTTTTCAAGTAACGATTCCAAAAGAGATACGTGAAGCATTGGGACTGCAGATCGGCGACTACCTGGACATGTATGTGGATGAAAAGGGGAGAATCATTATGGAGAAAAAAGTTCTGAAGAGGAAGACTTTTAGAGCTGGAAGACCCCTTACTCCGGAAGAAATTGATGGGATAATCGCTAAAGGGCTGGGTGAAAACATTGCCGGAGGCGGTGATTGACACAAATATCCTTGTCTACGATACCTTTGAGGATTCTCTCTACCACAAGGAGGCTTCCCATATACTTGACAGTTTAAACCGGTGGATAATCCCCCTAATAGTCATCTACGAGTATGCTTGGTTCCTGAAGGGGTTAAAAATGAGTACAGCTGATGCTCGGGACAAGGTACTCGAGTATATTACCTCCGAGAAGTCCGTATTGGTGAGGGAGGGCTTAGATGAGATCCGCTGGGCTATCTCTACACTTGTAGATGAGGGCCTGTCTCTCTCATGCTTCAACGACAAAATCTTTCTTTCAGTAGCTCTGCGAAGAAATGTTCCACTAGCGACCTTCGATGAAAAGCTGAGGAGGCAAGCATCCAATATAGGTGTGGCATTAGTTCCCGAGACATTGTAGGGGAGTAAAAGATCTAAGCAAAGAGAAATACACATAGCGAGCTAGCACTAAAGCTTTCTGATAGCCTCCTCGCTTTTAAGTCGTGCTCTCGTTTATTGGCATTTCTTGTCTACATGAGATTCTGCGCGCGTCATGTAAAAGGAACGGTTATCGAAATGACGAAATTAAAAATACTATCTGTAGTGTTTTTTCATTTCTTCGTTTCCGGGGATGGAGAGTATTTCTTGCCATGCTTGTTCGGCTTGTTTCTCGCTTTTTGTTCTTGGGTCGAGCATTAGCCAGTCGACTAGGACCTGGAATCCGCCCTCTAGGAAGCCCTCTATGGCCATTTCTGCCCTGAGCATTCTTGGCCAGAGTACGAGCTTCATTATTCTTCCCGGTAGCCTTAGCCCCTGTGGGCGCTTCACCCCTTTCCCGTCTACGGTAGCTGGTATCTCTACGGCGATGTTGTCTGGCAACCCCTCGATTGCCCCCATGTTTAGCACATTAACCTGGTATGTACCTGGCTCGTCGTGTATGAGTGAATTTATGAGGGGAACTATTGTTTCGCCCGTCAATCCCTTGGGGAACATCGGCGCCAATGGGCTGTTGTTTTTGAGAGCCTCTTCTAGCTCTTCTAGCCAGGCCTCGCCGTGGGTCAGGTATATTTCCCAGCCTATCTCGCTGTCTGGGCCGCCGGTCGGCCCAAACCACTGCTTCTTTGTCTCTAGGTTCCAGTGGTACATCCACGTGCCTCCCCTCACAGTGTCTCCAACTGGGAACAAGCCGTACCGCCTATACATGTCTACTGCCGCCGGCGACATCTGGATGTCGAAGGGGTTTACCTGTGTCTTTCTCCACTCCTGCCAGTACTCTTCAGCCTTCTCCTCTATCCACTTGTCTATGAGTGGGTAAGCGTCCTCCCCGTTGTACCTGAACCTAGTAAGCCATATGACGTGGTTGAACCCTATGGCCTCGAAGTCCACCTTGTCTGGGTCCAGGCCAATAGTGTGGGCTATCTCCCTGTATCCCATGTGTCCGTGGCACAGCCCTATCACCCTAGCCTTTGTTTCACGGGCAATTAGGGTCGTCAGCTCGAATACTGGGTTCGCTAGCTGTATTAGCCAGGCGTTTGGCGCGTATTCCTCTGTCTCCCCCGCTATGTCCATTGCTAGCTTCCACTGGTAGTAGCCCCAGATAGTGTGGTAGTCGCTGACCATGTTCCACTCTGTACTGTTTACTCCACGATAATAGCCGTGCTTCTCGCTTATCCTGCGCATCTCCTCATAATACTGGTGGCCGCCATACATCGCAGTGTTTATTACTATGTCCGCGTCCCTAATAGCCTCCAATCTGTCTGTGGTAGTTATGAACTCGTAGTTTCCACCTATCTCGGACATATATCTCTCGGCGAAGCCCTTTAGAAGCCTGAGCCTCTCCTCGTTTATGTCCATCAGGTATACCTTGCTCCCGTAAAGAGTAGGCATGTGTAGAAGGTCGTGTATCAGTTTTGAGCTCCAGGCAACGCTTCCCGCGCCTATTACTCCTATTTTTATCCTTGCCACGTGTATCTTTTGTGGCTACTTTAATAAATCTTTATTTGATTAATGTTTTATACTCTTTCTATTGAGCTTCTAAGCCTGAGAGCTGTCTCTATTAGTTCTCTAAGCTTCCTTGCATGTATCCTGTCCTCTGGCGACGGTGGGCTTTTCTCTATCTCGCTGAAGACCCTGAGAAGGTTGAGGTATAGTTGCTCGTCGAAAGCTATCCTCTGCCTCGGCCTTGTTACCAGGGTGTCGTGGATTTTCCAGGCTACGTCTGGCATGAATCTCTGTAGGACCCTAGTGAATACGCCTGAAATAAAGAAGGAATAGTTGACCCTGTATGTCCACGTGCCAACTGTTTCCTCTGCTCTCTTGGCGCACTCTTCCCTAGAAAGTGTTTCAGAACACTTGTCTACATAGTCTTTGACTGCTTTTACGCACCACTGGACTGCCATTATACAATAAATATATGAATTGATTTTAATAAATGTGACGTTGTATATGAAAAGTTTTTTCAAATGATTTGCTCCCCTAAAAATACACATTTTTCTATGAGTATTTGAAAAACATAAGTATATATCTGCGCACATTGGAATTCCCATGTGTCAAACCAGGTAGACACTCCACTAAAAAGAGAGCTCGGTCTCATAGACGCTCTTTCGGTAGGGCTAGGCGCAATTATTGGTGCAGGGATCTTCGTACTCATAGGTATCGCTGCTGGCCTAGCAGGCCCAGCCGTCGTCCTGTCAGTCGTAATTGCCGGCATAAGCGCGTCCTTTACTGCTTTGAGCTTCTGTGAACTGGGCTCTGCCCTCCCGAAGTCTGGCGGCGTCTACGAGTATGGCCACACCTTGATACATCCACTGGTCGGCTTCCTTATGGGCTGGATGTGGGTAGCAGGAAACATTGTGCTTGGCGCCACGGCGAGCCAGGGCTTCGCTTTCTACTTGTCTTTTTTCATACATGGACTTGACTTCCACATTGTTGCAGCTTTGCTAGTCGTCTTTGTTACTCTGATCAATATTTTAGGGGCAAAGCTATCTGCATGGGTAAACAATGTCTTTGTAGCTATCAAGGTCTTGGTCTTGATCCTGCTTGTCGCAGTAGGCTTGCTCGCTGTTCAGGCAGAAAACTTCACTCCATTTATGCCGAGAGGCTTTATGCCCGTCTTAGAGGCTGCGTCCCTATTCTACTTTGCCTATATAGGTTTCCCTAGGATCGCGACAATGGCAGAAGAAGTGAGGGATCCCGAGAAAAATATCCCGCGAGCAATCCTCTTAGCTCTAGGCATTTCTGCCCTCCTTTACGCGCTAGTCTCATTCACAGCCGTAGGTGTTGCTGGCTGGCAGAGGCTCGCATCAAGCAGTGCCCCCCTCGCAGAGGTAGCAGAGATGCTTGGCTTAGGCTGGGTTATTGGCGTCGGAGGCCTTGTTGCGACATTCAGTGTTGTCTTGACCTCAGTCATGGGCCAGTCGAGGGTCTTCTTTGCTATGGCAAGGAACAACGAGATACCTCAAAAGCTATCAGAGGTTAGCGAGAGGTTTGGGACACCAGTCTACTCTATTCTCCTTTCAGGAGGAATCATGCTTGTCCTAGTATTGTTTATGGACATCTCAGGCTTAGCGATGCTTACTAGCTTCCTTGTCCTTCTCTCTCATGTATTGACCAACTATGCCTCTCTGCGACTCTACAGGGACAAAAAGTTCAATCCAGCGTTCAAGGCGCCCCTACGACCGCTACACGCCTTTATAGGCATGGCTCTAAGCCTGGCGCTTGCCCTCAGCGTGGAGGTGACAGCCATTAAGATAGGTGTGATACTCATTGTTGTGGGCATTGTGTGGTTTTACATATACAAGACCTACGTAAAAAGTAAAATATAAATCATGAAAAATGTTTTTAGACTTATGGCTGAACAAGAGGTTTACCGACGTGGTTTCAAGTTACTGAAGGGATACTCAGAGCTCTCTTTAGCCTCCCAGATACTTGGAATCATATCGCTCATACTTATATTTCCTATGCTCTTTGCTATCTTTACTCAGCTTAGTCGTGAACCCTGGAGCTCTCTCCCTGAACCTGGTCTCCGCCAGCACTTCATGAACTTTGCTGGGCTTTTGGTTGTAGAGGTACTATTAATCCTAGCTTCAATCATATTATCTCTTATAGCTATTTATGGGCGCCTAGTCCCAGCTGGAGAAACGCTCGCAAAGTGGCGATCCACTTTTTCATCTTCTGCCAAGCTAATGAAATATGGCTACTGGGGCTTCCTAGGGCTCATAATCCTCGCCATAATAATTCTCGTGGCAGGTATAGCTCCCCACATTGGCAACCTGCACGGATTGATTTCTTCAAGTAGAAGTGAAACTAACGGTATGATTATCTCACTGGTTTTCACCTTTCTGGGTGCCGTCCTCGTTGCGATTGTTGCCTCTATAGCTTACCTCATCGGCTGGATAGGCGAAATAATGTTTCTCTTTGAGCTGTCAACACAGACAAGTTTACAGGGCTTTAGGACGGCTGGTATACTCTATCTTCTAGCTTTCCTAGTAAGCTTTGTGTCATTGGTCCCCCACCTGATACTAGTCATATCTTTTGTTGCTCCCGCCCTACAGATAGCTGCCTTAATAATCCTACGCGAAAGCGCAATCAAGGCCCTCAAAGAGGCCGGCCAGGCGCCAGCAACTAATGCTCCCCCAGTTCCACAATAAAGATTCTTCCCTGGCTGGGAGAATTCAACGTACACACTTTTTTAAATGGGCAATTCTCACATGTGGAGCCACAGCTGACTTCCTCCGTTTTCAGTCTTCCCATGTCTCTGAGCATGAGCAATGCTAGCCTAACTTTTTCCTCTGGTATTCCCGTCTCCCGGCTAATCTCCAGAGTGTTTATGAGCTTTTTCTTCTGTGCCGTCTCAATGATCTTGCTGTATATTTGCTCCAGTTCCCCCGTATCTAACAGCCCCTGCCTTTCTTTATATCATACGAATAGCGACCTTGAACTGTTCACGTTCCAGTGCCTTCTCGAAAGCCTCAGGGATACTTTCAACGCCTACAAACACGCTGGTAATCTTCGGCTTAACGGCGCCACTTTTCAGTAGCTTTATTGCCTCCTCGAAGTCCCTAAAGTCGCCACACCTACTCGTAGCAATCTTGACTTCCTTTACAACTGCCCTCGTCAAGTTGACGTTGCTCCTGGAGCCGGGAGTAGACTTCAAGTGAACTGTTCCACGGGGCCTAGCAATGTCTATGGCAAATTCTACAGCTGATGGGTCCCCAGAAACATCGAACACAACGTCAAATCCTAGACCCATCCAAGTCTCCTCGAGCAACTTGCTAGTGTCCTCAACGTATGCAACGCGGAAGCCTTCAAGCACTAGGAGGCTGGCCTTGGGGCTCCCCTTCCTCGCGATGATCACAGGCTTTGCACCCCTAAGCTTTAGGAGCTGGTACAATAGGTATGCAAGGTTCCCCGTGCCAATTATCGCCACAGTGTCCTCTGGCCCCACAGGGGTAACCCTGAGCCCATGTATCAACGCGGCGAGAGGCTCAACCTCTGTTGCTACCACTGTATCCAGGCCTTCGGCCAGGTGAAGGGCAGACTCGGGCGCGACAAAGTACTCGGCCATCCCTCCGTCAAAGTCTATGCCCAGAGTCTTCTTGTACGGGCAATGCGTGTACATACCAGACCTGCACGCCTCACAGCTCCAGCACGGGAAGTTAATCTCTGAGACAACCGTCCTGCCAACTAGGCTTCTAGACCCCTCGACAACTATCCCTACAACCTCGTGTCCAGGTATAAGGGGCTTCTTGAACAAGGGGTAAGACCCAGTATAGAACGCCTTATCTGTCCCACATATTCCCACCGCGAGAGTCTTCACGAGAGCCCAGCCCTGCGGTCTAGAGGGAATGGGAACATCCGTAACCCGAAGCAAGCGTGGACCAGACAATAAGGCGGCCTTCACAGTGATACCCTCACATGAGTTGCTTAAATAATTTCTTACTTGGCTATCCCCGAGCTCTTTGTTAGGAGAAAGACAAATTAAGCTCTGGCTGTTCCAGTCTCATTCAAGGGGAATATTGAATTTTTCCGAGTTCGAGTGGTTCTTTTAGTCGTCTAACGCCGCGAAAATCTTCGATGGCAATGCTCTTGACAATAACCCTCATTATTAAGATAAAATTAGTTAGGCTGTATAAAAACTATGCTCTTAGAATTGTTGGTCAATGCAAAAGTTCCCAATGTAGACCTTTGAGCCCTCGATCCTGAATATGGTTTTTCCGTAAACTTTCTCGCTGATGTCGCTCGCCAAGTCTACACATGAAGCTACGGGATTTTTCATACATTTTTCAAGTTGTTCTTTGTATTCTGCAGGCGTAATTGGAGCTAGCTCGTGTAGCAGGGCTTTAAAAACGCTACTCTTAGCGATGTATGATCGGGTCTGTGTCTTTGAATCTCTAAACATTTGTGACAGTATTGCGCATATGAGCCTAATTCTGTTGTCTTCAAGGACAGGCTGTGGCTTAGGCACCTGGGTTATGTCGGGAAGTATAGAAGTGACGATTGTTTGTGCAAGGATGCCTAGTACTCCTTCATAAGTCTTCTTGTCTTCCGCTTTAAGAGCCTGAAGTGCGGAAACAATCTGTGCTACGTCTGCTTTTCTGTGTATTACGCGGGCTCCCTGGATATTTTGGGATTCAGGAGCAACTATTATGTATAGCTTCTTGGGACATTCAGCATGTTGTAGCGGGTTTATGTCTAGAGTTGAAAATCTAACTTTTACCTCGATACATGTCCCGTCGACAAGGACAAGGTCTGGTCTGCTTGAAATGTTGGCTTTGCCCTGTGGTAGTTTCTTTTCCAGCTCACCTACCAGGGCGTGATGCAAGTCTCTTTCTAGGTCGACCGAGGCTTCTCTGCGCCTTGCCCCGTCAATCAGCCTAATGACGTGGCGAAAGACAAAGCCTCGCTTTAACATTTCTACTGCAGTATCGACAAGGTAGGGATCCAGCAGAAAGCCTTGAGCAAGTTTCTTGACGAAATCTCTCGCTTCATCCTCGAATCCAGGAGCCAACTCAACCTTATTAAATGTTCGGATTCTATTGTATCTTTGAAGCCCTCCCCTTTCCCTTAGCTTCTCAAAAAATTTTTCCTGTAAGTCAGCAGATATAGCATGGGAGGTCAGCACAACATGGATCTTGAATCCTGCAAGTTCATCTGCTTTCCTAAGAAAAGTCTCCATATATTGAATATTTTCCTCTAGCTTTGACTCTTCCCTCTCCAGTGGAACTTCGTCAAGAAGGAACAAGAGAGGTATGTGGACACCTGTGGCTTCCGCAATTGCACAGGCAACGGTTAGAAGTTCTGGGTTGTTCCCTCCGATTGTCTTCCCCGTCACCGTATGAACCCAGTTAGCAATGGATTGGGCTAGTCGAACTTCGAGAGTATTTACGAAGCTTTTAAATTTCTCTGAACTGTTGCTGAATGATTCAAATAAAACTGGGCCTTTAGCCGTGAATTCATCAAGCAACTGGAAGAGTATGAAGGATTTCCCGCTCCCCGGAGGCATCAACAACAAATACAGTCCTCTGTTTTCCGACTCTATGTGGCCTACGATATCGTTGAAGGTCTTTGTAGGAAGCTTGCCGTAAGTTTTAACGTAGCGCCTATATTCTTCCACACTTTTTATGGACAATGGTAGACTTTTAGGAGAAAACATTTCTTTAACACCATGGAGGATCTTGGAGGACATACCTATCTCCAAACTTCCAGACGAGTTTATAGAACTGGCTAGAAACCTTGCTGGCGTCCGGGTCGTCAGGTGGTAGCTCAAAGTTGTTTGCCTTTAGCCAGGCCCCAAGGTATGCATCAGCTATCTCTTTGTCTCCTAAAACTTTCCCAAGCGCTCTCTTATAAACCTCCTCCTTTACCTTTGTGTTATGCCGATAAGAGGTCTTAACATATTCGTCAAGCTTCTTGAAATCAGCCTTTTTACAGATGTCGGGGATCTCGAGTAAGAGTAGGCTAAGGGCGTCACTGGAGAGGCTTAAACTGACCGCCTCGGTTTTTCCACCGGCAAGCCACTTCTTTCTTTTCCTCGACTTGGAAATTATTTTGTCGACCTCTTTTTTGTTGATGATAAGGCTAAAGGGTCGCACACCCAAAAGTGTTGGAAGATAAACGACGGCCTTTACTTGTCGGGGCTTTAAGTAGAAGACCGATGAGATGCTTCTCTTTCTCACGTGATAAAAACAATATGACGCAATTTATATTTTTTCATGGAATAAAAGTAATAACATGCAAATTTTCTAATTGCTACGTTTCCCATCAAAAAAGCTTTCTCATCAAGGAAAGAGAATAATGACTACTCTATGAGTTAGTCTTTGTTGATTCCGCCTTAGCCCTAGCAACTCGTGTAATAAATGTTTTGAGAGTTTCCCGTTTCATGTAGCCAAGTAGAACCAAGAATATGAGGATCAGGGCCACGAAGACCAGGTTAGAGATAGGTTTAGGCGGATTTACATGGATTGAGTTGCGAATGTATTGATCAAGGTTTCTGTTTTCCTGTGTCCAGGACACCCTGAAGTCTACGGGCAGCTCGCCTATAGGTGCTGTCTGATCTATGTCTACCTCGAAGGTTACAAGCTTGCGCTCGTGTCCAGATAGAGTCCCGATATAAACGCTGGTTGTGCCTGTGACAAAGGGTGAAAACATCTCGACACGGACGTCGTCGGCAGTCATGTTTGACGTGTTCTCAACTTCATATACGAGTCGATATCCTCTACCACCTCTTGTCACTTCAAGACTTGTCACGTTTCGTATATTGAAAGTCGCCTTCTCGAGTACTGTTAACGTAAAATATATGGTACGCCCGCTTGCATTCACAGCAAGTCTATGATTGCCTATTGGTGCATCGCTACGTATATCGGCCAGAAAGTTAATTGTCACAGTCTGTCCTACAGGCAAGTATGGAATAAAGGCCTCTGCGCTACTTGCCGAGCTGGGCTTCACCCATTGGTCTCCTAGGAAGTCAACCTGTACATTTTTCGCCATATAGTCCCCCGAGTTTACGAAAGTAACCCGAAGCATTACCTGGTTGTCTCCTGGAAAGATTGCCGTAGGGACTGTGGTGACAGAGGAGACACTTAGTTCCCAGTCTCCATGCACTTCAAAGCCGAGAGTATACACATCTCTGGCAAACCTCCCGTCTGTTAAAGTATAAGAAACGGCTGCAAGGAGCTGTAAGGCGCCGTATACTTTTGGCTGTACAAATACATTGAATGTAACTAGGGTTGAATTTCCATGTGGTAGCGAACCAAGGTGTATATTTGAGGGCCCAATAACGGATCCTATGTCTGGGCTCTGAGAAGTCAGTGTCAAGGTGAGATTCTTTACGTCTATTGATCCCGTGTTGTTTATCAGGAGAAGAACTCTGTTAACTTGGTTTGGATGAAGTGTTTCATTAAGCAGGATCAACTTTATCTCTGCGCCGCTACGGCTAACATTAAACGAAACTTGGATTATGTCGTCATAGGCATTGCCGTAATCGTCATAGTAGTGTATTCGAAAACTCAGAGTCCCCGACCCCTCCAATGAGGTAGATCTGACCATTAAAGTAATCAAGGAGCTTGCTCCTGGGCTTAGTTGCTTAATCCGTGAACGTGAAGTTCCCAAAACATACACGCCTGGTCCCGGACTAGCGTCAACTGTTATGTCTTGTGCTGTTGCATCTCCGATATTGATAATCGATGCTGCGAGTTTGGAGTTCAAGCCATATGGAAGTGTCCCGTTCAGTAAGCTAATAGATAGAATTGGTGTGGGAGACCTTGCAACTTCGAAGCCAACATTCAACATACTCGTATGGGGATTCCCACTCTCATCGAAAAAGGAAAAGGATAATTGAAGCTGGGCTACACCGACAGCGGTTCTGTCAGCCCTTATAACAAGCGGTAGAACTTTTGTTTCTCCTGGAGCAAAGTCGCCCAGTGACGCCGATGAACCAGAGAGCACTGCTAGGCCAGGCGAAAGACCAGAGACTGAGACTCTAACATCTTTTGCAGGGCTAGGACCAGTATTGGTAATGTACAGGTATGCCTGTGTCCTCTGACCTGATGAAATAATATTTGGAGTTAGTGTGAGGGTAAAGAATGGTAGACCTCGAGTTCTCACAACCTGAAAGCCAATGGTTACAGTTTGAGTAGTTAGTGTCCTGGTAAAATCTTCAGAGGAAATTGTGACGGTTAGAGCAACGCTGTCTCCCGCGGAGCTATCAACCATTACGTTGATTGGCAGGGTAAGGGTCTCTCCTACATTTACAAGACCTTTTCGGCTTAGAGACTCTCCAAGAACAGTAACAAAGGCGCTTGCAGGAGTAACGCGTACTTCAACATTTCTTGCGGGAGCACCCATCACCTTGACTGTGATTGTTACTGAGTTGTTTTCTCCTTTTGACAAAACCTGTTTATCAGATGTTACAGTAAATGAGGGGCCGCCAGAGAAGCCGACGTTGAAATTGATAATAGTAGATGTATTGTTACACTGAATTAGAAGCTGGGCCGGATAATATGAAGCTAGGTCCCCGCTGGGAATATTTACCTGGAATTTTAGGGGAAGGAGCGCTCCTTGACCGAGATACCCAACATAGCTTGCATTCGCAGTGAGGTTTGATCGGGCGACTCCCTGTATTGTTAGAGTTGCATTTAGAGATACATTTTCGCCAAGGCTCTCATGCTCTAGGATAACGTACAGCGTATCATTGACGCCGCTCATTGGAGGAGCCTGCCAGTAGGAATCATTCAGCGAGAAAACTGGCTGAGCATGCGCTATAAGCATGCGGAGTACTATTAAGATCACTATTCCTATAATAATTGTTTTCCATCTCATATTATTCCACCTTTAATCTTAAAACTCTAACAGCAGCTAACAAGAAGATAAACGTGAATAATCCGAGTGTTAGACAGTCCCAAGATACGTCAAAAAGCGACCATCCTCTAAGCTGGATATTCCTGAAAGCCCTGAAGAAATAGTAAAGAGGCAACAATCTGCTGACTAGTTGAACGTCCGGAGACAGCAATTCTACAGGCCTAAAGAATCCAGAAAAGAGCATTGAGGGGATAAAGACGAAAATGGCTGCCTGATATGCTTGAAGCTGGTTGCGGGATGCCGCAGAAATAAGTAGCCCCATGGCTAGGGAGCAGAGCAACATAAGCAAAGAGACTATTAGAAGCGAGAAGAGGTCACCTTTTACTCTTACTCCTAGAAGATAAACAGCAAAGGCGAGGGTAACGGCTAGGTCAGCTACTGTCACCAATGCGTATGCGAGAAACTTCCCAAAAACAACGTGCCAGCTCGAAATGGGAGCCATAATAAGTTGTTCAAATGTTTTACGTTCTCTCTCACGGCTAATTGAAACAGCTATAAGGCTCATTGGAACGAGGTGAAGGAGAATACCCATTATTGTCGAAGTGAAGCTATCCACAGCGCTAACTTTTGGGCCATAAACTGTTTCTTCCTGTACTTCTATATAGAAGGTGCCGTAAAGCTCTGACGCTTTTTTCATAAAGCTCTGCGTAGAGACAACGGTCCACTGCCACACTAGCTCTGAGACAGTTGCATAGGCTGCATCGAGAATTGTAATGATCCGCGTGCTACGTCCCCTAGAAACATCATATGTGAAGTTTTCTGGGATAACTACAGCAGCGTAAGCTACTCCTCTCTGTACAAGGCTTTTACCGGCCTCAATAGATGAGGCATAAGCAACAATAGAGAAGGTACTACTCGTCCTCAAAGCCTCAATCAGTTGCCATGAGGCAGTGCCCCTATCCAAGTTAACTATGACTATAGGGATTGTGCTTTTTTCTTCGCCGTAACCTGCAACGAACATTGCCATTACAGCTAGAGGCATGAGGAGAATCATGGTTAAAGACCTTGGGTCTCTAAGAAGCTGCTTGACATCCTTTATAACCAGCGCAGTGAGAGCTCCCATAGATAATCACCTACTTGTGAGCCTAATGAAGGCGTCTTCCAAGCTAACATACACGGCGTAAGCTCGAACCACCTTGATACCTTCCTTTTCGAAATTCTTCGTCAAAAGGACAAGCTTCTCGGAGGCATCAGACACAAGTAGTCTTAGCCTGCTATAGGATCCGTCCTTTTCAAATTCTAAAATCTGGGCATCAAGGTTGATTAGCTTTGGACGGGGGTCTCCTTCTACAACCAACTCTACAAGGTCTCCTCCAAAAGCAAGTCTCTTGATCTGGAGAGGTGTACCCTCAGCGGCTACGCGTCCCCTACTCATTAGGGCGATCCTGTCACAGTTTTCTGCCTCATCCATGTAGTGGGTAGTCACGAGGATAGTTACTCCTCGGCGTTTCAGCTCTCTAAACTTCTCCCAGAAATACCTTCTTAGAGGCGGATCTACACCCGCGGTTGGTTCATCTACGACCAGTAATTTGGGATTATGTATGAGGGCCACTGCCAACGCTAATCTCTGCTTCATCCCTCCACTCAGTTTACCTGCAAGCCTATTCCTAATTTCTCTTAAATTAAATTCGTCCATGAGTTGCTGTATCCTCTCGTTGGCTTCTTTACTTTTAATACCATACATTGATGCATAGAGACGCATATTTTCCTCTACTGTCAAGTCTTCATACAAGCTAAATTGCTGAGGCATGTAACCTGTTATCTTTAGAACTTCTTTGCGGTTCTTTTCAACGCTTATTCCAAAGACTTTCACATAGCCAGAAGTAGGCTTGAGAAGGCCTAGAATGAGCCTGATTGTTGTAGATTTGCCAGCTCCGTTTGGTCCGAGTAGACCAAAAATCGTTCCTTCTTCTACTTTGAGGTTTACACCATCAACTGCCCTAAATCCCCCAAAGACTTTGACGAGATTGACAGCCTCGATTGCTATGGTCATCGCTTCTGATCAAATTTTCAGAATCTTTATATACTTTTTTCACGGTAAAAAGTTAATATGAGTGAATTCAGAGATGCTGTCGAGGTTCTAAGGAAGTTAGGTTTCTCAGACTACGAGGCAAAGGCCTATGCTGCCCTTCTAGCTATGGGCGAACTTACACCCAGAGAAATAAGCAGTGCAACTAATATCCCATACACAAAGGTCTACGATGCTCTAAAAAAGCTAGAAGCCCGAGGGTGGGCAATGGTGGTTTCACGGTCCCCTTTAGTTTATGCTCCAAAGAAGGTCGAAGAAGCCATTGCAATAGAGAAAAGAAAGATAGAGGAAAGGCTTAAAGAGGCCGAAGAGAAACTAAAGACTCTCGAAAAAGCTGGATCTGTAGCGACGGGAATCTATGTTATTAGAAATTTCACAGCTCTCATAAAGGCTATACGAAACCTTTTAGCCGACTCAAGCGAAGTATACATGGTCATATCCTCTGAGAGGCTATTTGAGAATATAAAAAGCCTGGTCTCCAAGGGGAAAATAAAAGGAGTCATAGACATAGATATGCAGGCTCCGCGCTACGGGGAATGGAGAAAAGCCCAACTCAACTCCCCCTTAGATATTATCATTGCTGACAGCTCGAAGCTTATACTCCACTTCTCATTGCTTAGCTTACATGAAAAAACGAGCGGCGTACTCGTGCTTGACAGAGAAATTGCAAGCGCTGCTACTGAATACTTTATGAGAATATGGAAAAACGCCGAGAATCCAGGAATGGCAGAGTCGATTTAAAAATAATAAAAAATAATAAATGTCAAACATTGAGAATTCTGGAAAGACATCAATATTAGTTCTGAACCTTATTTTTCTCCAGAGTCTCGATATATGTTTCTTCATACATTCTTCCAATATTTCTTATCGAGTATTTTTCTTCGGCTTTTTTCCTCGCATTATACGAGAGGCGGCTCCACAGCTCCTCGTCGTCTAGGAGAAGCTTTATTGCTTTTGCAAGGTCTCTTGCATCCCCGGGTCTGGTCAGTAAGCCGTTGACATAGTGGTCGACGATTTCTGGTATGCCTCCCACTCTAGAGGCTACGACCGGTGTCCCGGAGGCAAATGACTCTATTAGCACCACGCCAAAGCTTTCGCCTCCAAGGCTAGGCAACACGAAGACCTTCGACTCCTGGTATAGCTTGATTTTTCTTTGTTCATCTACCTCGCCAAGGAAAAGAACCCTTTCGTCATTGGGTGCTATTGCTTGAAGGTAGGGCTTCATGTAGCCGTCGCCGGCAATGATAATTTTGGTGTCTCTACTCGTCTCGCTTAGTATGCTTGATGCCTCTACCAGCACATGTACCCCTTTTCGCCAAACGAGCCTACCCACATACAACACAATGTTTTCCCTTTTCCTGTCGCCTGGCCTGTACTTCTCGCAGTCAACAGCATTAGGTATCACTTTTACGTTTCTCCACCCGAGAAATCTCTTTAAGAAATCTGCCGCCGCATTGCTCACAGCAGTCGCAATGGTTGGTTTCAGGATCCACCTATACAGAGAGACGTAAGAGAGAGGTGCCCACTTGTCAGGCGAGCCTACAGGTGGGAGGGAGTGGTTAGTGAATATGCATGGAACCTCGAGCCTCTTGCAGATGGCCCCAGTTGCAAGAGAGAGCGGCGTGAAGACGTGGTGGACATGGATAACGTCGGGCTTAAGCCTCCGTACTGTTTCTTCGATAAAGCTGGGCGAAGGAATCGCGAAGTAATGGTCTAGTGGCAGGAGGCTTGAAGCCTCTACATGGCCAGAACCCTTGCAGCAGCCATGGTTGCATAGCACGCTTACCTGGTAGCTCCTCTGCTTGAGCCAGTTTTCGAGGAGGGAAACCTGGGAAGCCACGCCTCCATGCCTACATGGGCCCCACTCAGACACTAGAAGCACGTGCATAGCCTAGCCACCACTTGAAGGCTGAGCGAGACAGCGACAAAGGAATCGACAAGCCTCTCCCAGCCATACTTCCAGCCAAAGATTACAGCAACAGGTAGGGCCACAGCAAGGCTTACGGGCAAAACATATACTGAACCAAGAAGGGACAAAGCCGCTGTAGAATAGAGGAGCAGAGCCGAAAAATTTGGGTACCTTACAAAGAGCGTCTTGTCTCCAATTAGCCCGTCGAACTCCCTGTCGTCCCTCAGGTTGCGCAACTGCAAAAACGCAGAGTAAACACCTATAACTAGGGCTATTGCAACGGTTTGCTGGCTAAACTGAACATGAGAAAGCAACGCGCCAAACAAAAATAGGAGTATCCCGAAATACAGCATGTGGGATACCAGCTCTAGCCCGGTTCTTGCCTTTAGCCTAAAAGGCGGAGAACTATAAGCCACACCTAGAACAACAGTGGAGAGATAAACTAGGAAGCTGGAAAGAGGGGTCAACAAGGCTACCAAGGCTAGGGCAACAGCCTGGTTAAGTAGGACAACATAGAGAGCCCTCCTGTCGCAGTGCCCAATAAACGGGTTGTACTTTTTCGGGTTAAGCATGTCCGACCCCACGTCGAAATAGTTGTTCACAGCGAAGGCGGTGGCAAGGAAAGACACAAGCGAATACAGCCCCACCAAAGCTATTTGGGGCTCGGGCTTGCCCTGGAGAATTCCTAGCAACCCCATCCAGAGGTAAGCCCTCCACCCCCTTGGCCTAGAGACAAGCAGGGCACACTTCAATAACATGGGCATAGCGGGACACCTACATGACAAGCGAAAGCAACCTGTCTACCTCTACTGTTACCAGTTTTTTCAGAAACTCTTTTGCGACGGGGTCCCGTACACTGGAGGCAACCTCCATGTAGCTCCTGATAAGCCTTTCCGCTTCCTTGACCACGTCCCGGCCCTTATCATTGATTGGTTCTATAAGGAATCTCTGTGCAAGGGCCTGGATGTCTTCCCTGAGAAAAAGCATGATCCTCTGTTTGTGCCTGGGGTCCCTCACAGTCCTAATGAGGCCAAGGTCGCTTAGCCTCTTGATAAGCGATATGAGCTTTACCTTCGAGATTTTCCCGCTTAGGCTCTGATAAAGCTTATTTACATTGATGCTTGGATATAAGAGTACCTCGTAGAGCACTTCGAACTCTTCATCGAGCATATACCGGTTTAAAATTGAACCAGTTTAAATTTATTCCGGTTCCAAAAAGGAGTATGAAGACTGTAACCTATCTTGCCGCCATGCGTCCCCCGAAAAAGCTTTTCCACATTTAAATGTCTAGGATAAACGTATTGGCGTCGAAAACCATAAAGCCTTGGTGAGCAAGCAACTGAATCTTTCCAACTCTTGCCTTTGTTTACTCTAGCTATCATCCTTCTATTTTTTCTTCTACTTCCCGTTCTCTATCCGTATGTCTTCTTCTTGGTTTTTAGAACTCCATAGAGAAACACATTCGTGTCCATACCTCACGGAGCTCACTTCTCAGCTCGTGATAATCCTCAAAATTTGTCACCTCAACCTCTACGCTGTCAAAGTATTTAGTTAGGTCTGCATCTCTTCCCCTTTTATCTATCTTTTTCATAGTAACTTTATTCTTTTTCACAATGATCATTACCAGATAAATAACTTGCTGAACCTCATAAAAAGAATAACATAAACAACAATAGTCGAAGCATTATTATTCTCAGTTCTCGTGTTCGCCCGCTATAATTATCTTGACTGACGTCACTTAGATACTAATTAGACATGTTTGGCTAGCTTCTCTAGGAAGCTTCCAAGGTTGGAGCACGGTATCCTTGCACCGGCCGCTTGTCGGTGTCCTCCGCCGTGGCCTCCAAGCTCTACAGCTATTTTTCTGAGCAAAGTGTTGAGGTCTACCTGGCTTGTTGACCTAAGGCTCATGACGCAGAGGTCTTTCCTCTTTTCTACTGCGACGCCGACCTTCACGTTTTTCTCGACCCTTGCATAGAAAGCAGCTGTGCCGAGGCTTCCCCCAGGGTCTATTATGTAAGCAACGTTTCCCAGGACGATGGCCTCTTTCGCTACGCGTAGCCTAAGCTCCTCGTTTAGCCTGCTCTGTAGGGCTGCCTTTTCAACTAGTTGTGGGTCTTGTGATGGGAGCTTGTTTTCTGCTAGATACTGGACAAGTTTTCTTTTCTCTTCGTAGTTTCTCCCTATTGCCTCTAGAGCCAAAACAAGTGTACCAGCTTCGAAGAAGAGTGTCTTGACGTCCCAGGTTTCGAGCATTTCAAGGTACCATGGGGTAGACATCATGTGGTCGCCTATCGCGCCGTAGACTGCTACCCTGCTCATTTCACGTGGAGGATTAAGAAACCTATAGGACAGCTCCGCCGCAGAAGCCCCCTCCTCGTGTACAACTGTCACTCCTGTGCTTTTAAGCCTGTCCACCGCACCATTGTCTGGGTGGTGATCAATATAGATTATCCTGGAATCAATGGAGCCTAATAGCTGTAGCAACTCTTCTAGGTTCCGCTCGTCGATAGCTATGTCCTGGATTATTACGAGCTCTTTGCCGAGGGCGAACTCCCTCAGGTCTCCGAGCAGACCGACGGGATGTGTGAAGTAGACCTCTGCATCCCTATAGATGCTCTTCGCTATAGCGGCAGAAGTTACGCCATCAGCGTCCCCATGCGCCAGGATGACAGTATCCACGGGTTACTTGTATGTCATCTACTAAAAATATGTTTGGATGGAGAGAGGAAAACCCTAAATATTTTTGGCACACTCTAGAAGTGTATGAGCCAAGGAGAAACCTTTAGCAGGTTATATACAGTTTCCCGCGAACACATTGCAAAACATGTCTCCCTAGAGGGGACAGGAATACTTTCTACGCCAAGCATGATAGCATTCATGGAGGAGGCTAGCAGGATATTTCTCGACGGCAAGCTACCCGAGAGCCAGACCACCGTAGGAGTACACATCGATGTCTACCACGTTGCCCCAGCCCTACTCGGCTCGCAGGTCGAGATACGTGGCAGGGTCCTGCGTGACACCGGGAAAAGAGTGGTCTTGTGGCTGGAGGCGTGGTGCGGAGAAACGCTTATAGGCTATGCTGTCCATGAGAGGGCGGTAATAGACAAGAAAGAATATGCAAGCAGGATTATCTCGATGATAGCTACAAAGATGGGCGGATAGCAAGGTAGAAAACATGTTTAAGCGCTATACTGAACTATTGTATCTTTCTCTACCTATATTCCTCTGGCCACTTGTCTTCGTAGTTTTACGTGAAGTCTTCATAACAGCAATGCTTCTCGCTACTCTTCTCCTGGGAACCTTAACTCTCCTATTCTACAGGGAAAAAGTACACAGGAATCTGAGACCCACGTGGAAGAGTGCCCTGGCAGGACTAATTCTCTCGTTCCCCCTCTACGGTATATTTGTCTTTGGAAAAATCTTCCTTACAGCCTTAAACCTACAACACTCTGTCTCAAACGTTTATACAAGCATCTATTTGTCTAGCGACGCCACGCTTCTGCCATTTTTCCTAACAATAATAGGGGCAATGGAGGAGCTATACTGGAGGGGCGGCCAATTAGCAGTCTTAGAAGAAAGGCTTAAGAGGATACATGCCTATATGCTCAGCATATCGTACTACACCCTTGTCCACATATGGACCCTCAACATATCACTTCTACTGGGAGCCCTTACGATAGGCATCTACATGGCCATCACAGCTAAAAAACTGGGCCTGTCAGCTTCGATGATTTGCCACGTGGCTTGGCTGTTAGAAACAATTGTACTCTTCCCTCTGGGACCATAGAAAATTCTTTAAGCCGTCACAGGAAATCTTTATATTTTATACCTCTTCCTTCTGCACAAGTCTATGTCTGCTGAGTGTAGGATCAACGTTTTAGAATACCTCGGAGCAGTCCTAGGACTCTCTGTTTTCATGGGGGTTGGCTGGCTATACCTGTTGTCACTCACAGGTATGTCTTCCCTACAGTCTATAAACTATCCTTTTGTCCCATTGGTTCTAGCGGTAGTTCTAACAGTTGTTGTACACGAGGGGACACATGCAGTCATTGCGAAGATCCTCGGCGCAAAGAAGATAAAGGCCGGAATATTCAAGTACGGTGCATACGTGGCTGTAGAGGATCCCCTGCCAAGAGACAAATGGGTAATAGTTGCATTGGCACCGCTAATAATTTCCCCCATAACATTGCTCCTAGCATATCTCTCGGGTGGAATATTCAGAGACACATTGATACAAGCTAGCATAATCAACTTTGTGGGCTCTAGCGGGGACATAGTTCTTGTTCTCTTCTCTTTGACTACTTCTAGGGATACGTTAATCAGGGACGAGGGCGCTGCAATAGTCTATAGGGGAAAATGTCCAGATATGAGCCGAGCCCGCAAGATAAGAGCACTGGCACCAGCAGGACTAGCTCTCTTCCTAATGCTAACCATCGTGTTGCCGATCCTCATGTTCGCAGCCCAGTTCAGCCTGCAGCGGGCCGACAGGGCTAAGGAAATCCTGCAAGACAAGGGAACAATGACAGTAGACTTATTTGGCCTTGTAGAGGCGAGGGCATCCTTGGTAGACACACCCTCGGGAAAAGTCATATCCTATACTGCGGAGCCAAAGCCCCTATACTTTGCCTTGGCCCTCCTAGTCAGTCTTATAGCTGGCTATATCGGCTGGTTGGCTGAGAAACGTCGAGTCAGGGAGCAAAAATAGCTATTAATGAAATTCCAAGGCTCTACAGTTTTACTAGCCGAATGTCTTCTTCAGTAACTGCAAAACCATTCTAGCAGCTCTAAGCACGCTTGGGGACACAGGCTGGTCTATCTCTGTATTCTCGACCTGTATGCCCAGCACGTGAAACTCCAATTTAAGTACTTCACTTAAAATGCTCAAGGGAAGACTATGTGTTGAAGCCAAAAAGTTCTCGTCTACTTCGCCTTGCCCAGCAAATATTATCGTTCCGGGAGCCAGGCTGGCATAGACGGCATCTACAATGAGGAGGCTTCCCCTGTTCATCTGCTTAATCTTGGAGGTGCAGTTTTCTATACCCTTCCAACATATAACTAGGTAGGGATACCTGGAAACTCTAATGAATCTCCTACCTATTAGCAGGCCAACCTTGTCGTCGCCCCTCAGAGGGTTTCCGAGAAAAACCAGGACAGGCTTCTTTAAGTATAGCTGTCTAAGCTGTTCCTCTATCTCATCCAGCCTGTGTCTATCGCTTGACAACACTATTTTCCTCCCAGGCTTATCGCTCTATATCTAAGAGCACTACCGGCATAGTTAAAAGTATATGCAAGCCTCTCGAGTAGCCTCTGCATCTCTGCAGAATACCTTCTCCTTAATTCCTCACAAGCAAAATAGTGCTCTACAAGCTCTTCCCTTAGCCACCTTGCCCCCTTGTCGTCCCTAACAGCCTGGAAAACATAGAAGTAGTGCCTAAACAGGTCGTGCCTTGGATTATAGCTGTCCCTAGAAGACCTATACTTCTCAAGCATCGCCTCTAGCTCGCTAGAGTATAGAGCCCCCCTAGATTCCACAGTCCTAGCTAGGTGATCAACGACCGCGTCATATATCTCTTCGTAAAGCCTACGAGTCTTCGAGCCCGCTGGGAAACCCGCCATGACCTCTAGTAGTAGCTGGATAAATACGCCAGACATCTTATACTTGACTCTTCCACGCGTAGCCCTCGCCAGCGTGGCCCAGACACCGAATCCCTTGTCTGTGTATGGGTTGCTACCGCTACCGCTATGAATAGAGAGGTAGACATTCATGCTTGAGACAATGCTGTGCAGGGTTGAAACAGCTTCGTAGAGCTGGTCAAGCCGGCCGGAGTAGTCTTCCCGCTTCTTGAAACCAATGTTTGGGGCAATGAAGTCTACCCTCACGCCACGGGATAAAAGCTCAGAGAGGTAAAAATAAACCTCCAACGGGTTGCTCTCGAAAGGCGTCTCGTCAAAGGCCACCTCTATGCCTGGGGCATAGCCGTTCTCATTTAAAATCAAGCTGTAAACCCGAGAAGCGTATTCCAAGCTCCTCCAGAACTTTACAGCTAGACGCAAAACATCTTGCCTCGTAAAGTTGAGACATACATGCCTGTCATCTCCCAGGAAACAATGAGTACCAACATATCTTTCTTCAAGCTTTTTCCTCTCGTCTGCACCAAAAAGCTCCTCGTACCTAGCCTCCACGTCACTTAAAGGCGCCTTGTCCACAGAGAAATCAATCAAGTCGCATGTATCGATAGTCGCGAAGTCTACCCCGCCTGCCTCCCTGGCTTCCCGTAGTTCTTCCCGAATGTACCTAATCGACTCTTCAGCCTCACCGTCAGTTATAGGCTCCTCAACCTTAACACCTGCTATCTTTTTTAGTGCCCTCTCGACAGAACCCATTATCGTTACGTGGTCAGCCTCTACCTCCAATGGGACGCCAAGCCTCCCAGAATAATCTCTAGCCATGGACACATAGCTAGAAATACTTGTCCCCGTGTGGCCAAAATAAAAGAACCTTGGATCCCTAGACTCGATGTAATTCTTGGGCGCGGTCTCCCTGTTAAAGGAAAGCATAACCGTAGAAAACATTGCTAGCCGCCGAGAAGCCTCTACGACCTCAGGCAAAACAATCTCAGGAATCCTTATGCCAATCCCAGGCCTAGGAATTTTCCCTAAATACATCATTATTGCTTCGGCTTGCCCCCAGATAAAGATTTGCTAAGCCTCTGGAATACTCAGTTTTAAAGGAACATTTAATTGGCTGGTTTATTTCTCTAACCGAAAAATTAAAAATAATGAATAATATGTTTTAATATGCAAGGGGGAATCGAATGAACCTCCTAGAACAATATTTTAGCTATCCAGCGGCTCCAGAAAGAATTATTTCAATCATCGGCATCGAGCTCCACTGGATCCTGCTCCAATACACACTAGGACTGCCCTTTGCCATACTTGTCCTACTACTCCTGTATAAGAAAACCGGGAACCAGAACTGGCTAAAACTTGCTAGGACGGCCACAAAGGCTCTTGGAATAAACTTTGCCCTCGGCGCCGCATCCGGCACACTAGTTGAGTTTGGGCTAGTCGTTGTGTGGCCAAACGTTCTTGAGGCGGCTGGACGATACATCTATTACCCACTATACCTCGAGATCTTCGCTTTCCTAACAGAGATCGTCTTCGTATACCTCCTAGTGTTCGGCTGGAACAAGCTCTCGACGAACGCAAAGATAATAGTAGCCTTCCTTGCAATGTTTGGGGCATGGTTCAGCGCAGCAATGATCGTCAGCGTAAACAGCTACATGGTGGCCCCAACGGGAATCGTCTCAGCATATAACCCGCAGACGGGATGGACGTATAGCCAGGGCTATCCCAAGGTGCTCCTCGTAGTCCCAAGCGACCTTGTCGGGGCACTAGACGTCGCAAAGCTACAGTCTTTAGGCATGGAGGTAGTCGGGCAAATGGGCAACGGGGTAGCAGTATACATGCCCTCAAAGATAGTAGCTAGGCTTGCGTATGAGGCTTGGAGCATGAAGACAGTTGGAGACAGCGTCCTAGCCCTTGTCGTGAAGCCCGAAGCACTCCCTGCAATTAAGGGTCTCCTCGTGAAGGACGTCGTGGACAAGATACTTGTAGAGACAGTCAGGACTGTCGGCTACACAACGGTGACTTTCCAGTCCCCAGTCTACCTTGGAAGCATCCTGCACTCGATAGGTGCAGCCCTAACAGTCACTGGCTTCACGTTCGCCGGGGCCTTTGCCCTCCTTATGCTCCTCACAAAGAAAAAGACCGCATACTACATGGACGACCTCAAGTTTGGCGTTTACTTCTCTCTTGTAGCTATACTCCTCCAGGGCGCCGTCTTCGGGCACACAATGGGAGAGGAGATAGCACAATACAACCCAGAGAAACTAGCAGCCATGGAGGGCACAAGCAACCAGATACTAAGCATTCCTAGGACTTTCGGGATAGAGGGGCTAATGAAACTAATAATCTACGGGAACCCCAACGCCCAGCTACCAGGCTACGACCAGATACCAGTGGACTATTGTAGCCTCATGGGCGTCCCCAACATTCCTGACTGCAGGCCTCCGCTCATCTTACACTACCTCTACTATACCAAAACAGGACTAGCAATTCTCCTTGGACTCCTCTCACTAGCTGTGGCTGTAATGCTTTGGATGAAGAAGGAACCTGGAAATATCTGGCTCTGGAGCCTCGCCGCCTCGCCAGTAATTGCCCATTTGGTATCTTTCCTTGGCTGGGGTGTCAGGGAAATGGGCAGAAAGCCTTGGACAATATACGGGGTAATGACCGTTGACGTTGCGAGGACAGCTAACCCCGTCGATCCACTAACCTATGCAGTAGTAGGCCTATTGTTCATCGCAGTCTTGGCTCTGCAGGTATACGCGGCTTGGAGACTCCTATTCGTTCCAAGTCTGAGAGGTGAGGAAGAATGAATCCGCCAGCACTCTTCCTGGGACTGGTCTTCGGGATACACATAGTAGCAGTCAACGTCGGAATAGCCCTAGCCACAGTGATCCCGTTCCTAAAGCGTAGAGCCGCCAAAACCGGAGACAAAGCACTAGAGGAGGCCGCGCGTGGGCTCTTCAAGATTTACGCTGTTACCTATGGACTTGCAGGCGTTATGGGGACAGCATTCACGGTCTTCCTTGTCAGCTTCTACCCAGAATTCGTAGGGATAGCAGGCAACATAACGATGATACCCTTCGGTATATCCATTGTCTCGATCCTCTTCCACTTCTTCGCCATAGTCTCCTACTGGTACGGGTGGGGCAGGTTCACTGAGAGCCTCCACGACATGGTAGGCTGGCTACTAACGATAACCGCATACACCATACCACTCGGATTCAGGGCTGTCTTCGCTTTCCTAAACACTCCAGCAGGCCTTATCCTCGAGCCCAAGCCAAGCCTAAACGTCGTAGATGCTTTGCTCAACCCCACCTTCCTGCCACTATACCTCAAAAGCGTCACGGGCGCGCTTACCTTCGGCTTCCTATTTATAGCTGGTGTGCTTGCATGGAAAGGCTTGAGACAGGAGCTGAGCCAGGTCGAGAAGGGCCTATATATGGACAGCATAAAAATAGCACTCATGGGACTAATAGCAATGATGTTCCTGGGTCCGTGGTACGCCCTCGCCCTCGTAAACGTCCCGGTAAAGTTCAACAACATCTTCGCAGGTCTAGGAGCCGCCCTAAACGCTCCAACGTTTTCTAGCTACGCATGGCTATTCATAGTAAAAATGATACTAGTCCTGATACAGGCAGTAGTCCTACTCTACCTTCTGGCCCCAATAAAAGGCACGGATATCCTCTTCTCTCAAAATGGATACAAAGCGACAATAATTGGAGCCGTAGCCGCAGGTCTTACGGTGCTTACAGGGGAGTACCTCAACGCATTCAGCCAGTACCCATTCTTCGTCGCGAACGCCCCACTAATTGCCGACAAGTTGCCAGAGCCATATAAGACCATCCTCACAAGGGCGTTGAACCTAGAAAACGTGAGCCCACTTGCACAAGACCCCTCACTCTACCTGGTAACAGTAATAGGCGTCACTATACTCCTGGCAGCCACAGGATACCTACTATACGTTGTATTCTTCAAGGCAAACAACCACTAAAACACCTTAGGGAACATGAAGATCTTTTTCTTTTTCTCGTCTATTTCCACTGTGGAAAACTGCCCTGCATCCTAGATGATAGGTTTAAAAACTCCTTCATTGTCCTTTTCTGTGGTGCTCCTTGCCCAAGAAGATGACGCTTAGACGCCTCATGGGCTACCTCGAGAAGTGCCAAAACCTAACAGACGAAGAACTCGCCGAGATAGAGGAACGCCTCACAAGGGGCGAAGACGTCCTAGAGCTCGGCATAAAGTACCTAAAGTTCGACGAGGACAAGGACGACCACATAGTAGAAGTAGACGACCTCGAAGCCCTCCTAGCAGACAACGGCTACGACCCAGAATACGACAGATACAAAACAGAAGAAATCTAGACCTCCTCGTTCCCCCTCCCAGACAAGACAAGGAGCAAAACAAACAGGACAAACGCTACAAGCATAAGGATAACTCCGAGAAACATCAAAAACGTTACGACGCCCGGCTCTCCCACACCAACACAGAAGACAGGAACAAAGAATACAAATATGCACGCCCCCGTTCCTCCTGTCACGTTGCTCCCCCAAGCAAGACCCAAAAGCACCAGTAAAATGACGGCTAGAAACACCAAAGCAAATCCCGCGAAAACAAGTTTTAGCCCCGTCTCGAAGCTGTCCCTCATATCCCCGTAGACACCCCAACCAGCCTCAACGCCAATACAAAAAAGAAAAACAGGAGCATCAACAGGAGTGCAAGCAGGGAAGCCTTCTTCGCCGCCTCAGGGCTAGAGCCAAAGATAATGGGCAACGGGCCAATCATCAATACGCCCCCAGCCTCGGCCTCGCCGCCTCTCCTCAGGCCCGAGAAGGCCATAACTAGGAAGCCCACCAGTATCAAAAGCATGCCCGCTACAAGCAATGCGTAAAACAGCCATATGAGTGGCTCCATAGCCCCCAAGATAAATATTCGCCTGAAAATAAATTCTTTACCACGGCTAACCCTTAAAGATCGCGGGTGTGAGTATCCATCTTTACTGGATTGGATGGTTGCTAATCTCAAGGATTTGCTACTTGCTCTTCTCCCTCCTTTATCCGTGACATTGGCTTAACAATGGAGCTTAGCCGAGTCTGGTCGAATTCAATACATCTCTTCACTCCTTGTTGGTATCACTTAACCTCGAAGCTGAGCCCAGCACGCGGCATAGGTGCGTTTAGGTATATGAGGAGGCTAGCGTCAGCAAAGATCTTCATTGAACTCTTCCTCGAGGTCTAGTTCCGCGAGCTCTCCTAGCTTGGCTTGTTTCGCCCTAAGCTTTTCTCTCCTCTGCCTGATCCATTCAAGGGTCTCCTCGATGCCCGGTGCCCTCACTATAGCGAGCTCGTTCTCCCTAGCCTCCACTAGGACGTAGCCGTTTTCCCTAATGCCGTACTTCTCCCGCAAGACCTTTGGGATAACTACCTGACCCTTTGGACCCACCTTCAGCCTAAGTTTAACCATTGGTTATACACATTAATTTACCCTTAGCCACAAAACTATCACTTAAGCTACAACTTGATGGTAGAGAAGGATCTCTCTTACAGCACCATCCATCTTCACATTCTATGTCTTTGTGTATATCTCTATTCCTAATTTTTTAGCTATTTCTAGGGCTTTTTCGTCGGCGTAGGGGGTGACGATTATTAGTCTGTCTGGCTTTTTGCCAGTTGTTTTCTCGTAGAGTTGGGCTTTTCTCTTGAAGGTTGGTATGTCGGATGGCTTTATGTGGGAAGATATCTCTATTAGGATGGTTTTGCCGTCCTTTATGGCTATGTCTATTTCTACCTCGCTTGGGTAATCGTAGACTATACCTTCGTTGTCCTCTGTGATCCATCTCTCTAACTTTACGCCGAATTCTTTCTCTAGTATTCCCTTTAGTGCCTCTCTGAATGCTTCCCCTGTCTGAATTCCCCATCTTGCCCCAAGAGCAGATATCCTTCTTTCGATGAGTTCAAATCCCCTATTCATGTCTTCTCTTAGTTTATTGAAATCTTCTCTTAGCTTGACAAGTTGTTCCTCATGTTTGTCCAGCCTTTTTAGTATTTCTTCTAGGCCGAGGAGGCCGGCTACGGCGTATCTGAACTCTTCGTCCTCCTTTAGGAGCCTTAGGAATCTCTGCTTGAGCTGGGAGCTCATGGATCGCCTTCGCCTTCATAATTTGAATAGTTATTGCCCCTAAAAAAGATTGTTAATGCTTTCTATCTTTACATATGACTATATTTTTGGGGTTCCTTAATTCCCCGTCACTGCTAACATGTAAATTGATAGCTTAATGCTGACACACACCAGTTTGGAAGACCTTGACAGCACTGGTGGTTCCGTATTTGTTTATCTTTGACCCGGGTCTACATTCACATGACGTTTTTAGGGTGTCAATCGTTGACAATTTTTATAGCAATGGTCCTAGTTCCAGTAAAACATATCATCTTGTTTACTTAATTGTTTACGAGACAGAATGAGGCCATTATGAGTGGGGGATCCCTACGGACGTTAAGGAGGTTCCGAAAAACGGTGTCTCTTTTCGTAGATGGATCAGAGTCTTCTTGATGGAGCTTGCTTGGAAAATAAGGATTCGTAGAATGGTTGAAAAGTGGAATGGGCTTCTCGCTGATGTAACACCAAGCCGTGAGGGCTTTGCTGTTGAAAGTGTGAGAGAGGACCGTGAGAGCCATTGATTCTTCTGCCCTGGTTAAGTATTTTTGAGAGCTAGGACGGGGGAGGGTCAAACAGGTAATGGTGGAAGGCTACTTAAGCTTGATCTCTCTGTGAATAATGTTGCGTCGAAATGAAATAAAAGATGGAGTTGTGCGCCGTTTTCAAACGTTAGAGACTTCGGCCGTCCGCTGTTGTAGTGCTAGTTTTTCTTCGCGTATCAGCCTTTGGGCGTATTCTTCGAACTGGTAGATCCTGGTGGATACTGCTAGCCTGAACCCGCTTGGCTGGCTGATTACTACTGCTTCTCCCCTGTCTAGTGTCTTTATTTCTGCCTCTGCGTCGTCTAGGTATGGGCTGTGGTTTATTATGGTAGAGTAGTCGGGCCTCGTTGGGAGGGAGAGGATTATCTTTGTTAGGGACTGTCTCACGACCGTCTCCATGAGCTCGCTTGGCATCTGTGTGATGTAGAGGCCTCCAACCTTGTACTTTCTTCCACGCTTGGCTATTATCGAGAAGATGTTTTCCCTTATCTCGCCCTTCCCGCCCAGGACGTGGGAGCCTAGGTACCTGTGGGCCTCCTCTACCATTATCAAGACTGGGGGGAGCTGGCTCCACTTGTCTGGGAGCTCTTTCCTCATTTTCTCGTATGCCCGGAATATCCTCTCCGCAACCACGGTTGCCAGGAGCTTTTCTTCGCCCTCCGTGGCGAAGGGGGTCTCTATGAGGACCACGCGTCCCTTTGCAATCATCGACAGCACGGTGCCCGCAAGGTCGTAGCCGCAGTCCCTGCAGAATATGTCTCCCTCACCGGTGAGGTACTTTACCTTTCTCTTTGCCACGTTTATAGTGTTTACTCCAGACATTCTCCCAAGCCTTGAGTAGAGCGCCCTTCCCTCTCCAGACAAGAGGTAGTGGACCCACTCTTCCCCGAACTGTTTGTATGCCATCCAGAGGAGCTCTTCCTGCGGCCCAGAGAACTCTCCCGTGAGGGTGAAGTCGCTTGGCCTTAGACGCGTTATGTCCATCTTGAGTGGGTAGGCCGGTATGCTCCTCTCTTCTCCCAGCTCAGGAAGCTCTATCCTGATTCTGCCTGGCCTCTGAACCCTGTCTGAGACGAGGAAGAGGTACTCCTCTGAGAAGGGGAGGTGCGCGAGCCCCATTTCGCCGGGCTTTGAACCTAGTAGGTACTCGCTTTCACAGTCAAATATGACGAGGCTGTATTTGCCAGCAGTGTGGAGAATCGAGCCCGCTAGTACTCTTCCAAAGTTGCTTTTGCCTGCCCCCGTTCCTCCCACTACTAGTACGTGGTGGGGTATCGTCTTTGAGCCGTCGAGGGTGACGTCTACGTCTATAACGTTGTGGCCGAAGCGTATCTTGCCTATGGGTATGTCCCCCGTGTGTAGCCTCAGAGCCTTTAGGTCTTCTTCCTCCAGCTCTTCTACGACGGCAAACAGCGAGGGGACACTGCTTGGCCCGTGGACTTCCCCGTCCATGTCTATCTGTGCAACGATTGTTGAGATGGCTGTGTCGTATAGCCTAAGGTCCCTCTCGCGGAGCTGTACGGCTTCGCCCTTGTCTGCCTTGCTACTTATGATCGCTATTTCTGCCGGAGTAAGCAGGCTTTCTGGCTTGAAGTCTACAACCTTGAGTATGTATGTTCTCCCCTTGTCTTCGACTTTTACCAGCATGCCCCTCTCGACAACGGCTTCCTGCGCTATCCTAAACTTTACCGTCACCCCCTCGGTCCACACTACTATTCCGAGCTTCAAGGTATACCACCCCAGAGATACTTGGCCTTGAACTCTGAGCCACCGCTGTCCTCAAGCAGCTTCGAGGCAATAGACGCCTTGCTGGATATGCCTAGCTCCTCAAGTAGTAGCTCCCTGTCCATAGACAGCTCATCGTCGCTTATCCTGGAAAGGTTGTGGACAATCTTGAGCGGCAACGGGTAGCCCGGCGACGTGAAGTCCTGGAGGTAAGCAAGCATCCCTGACAGGTACTCGAAGTCGGCCCTCAGCGAGAGCTCCCAAGCAACATCGAGCCTAAAGACCGGCCCGCTCGGCGAAAGCTTCACGGCACCTATTCCTATGCCCAGCTTCTCGTCCTCTACGAGGGGATAATAGCTCCACGCCATGTCCCTAAACATCCTGCTACCAAGCCTCGACACATAGCCCAAGGCGCTCTCCCCGCTGGAAAGCCTTATACTGCTACTCTTAGGCATCCCGACCACCCTCCAGTCCCTCTCTACCAGACGCCTGTAGGCCTTAGCGGACATTGTGCCACTCCTAAACACAAGGGGCCTGTCAAGTAGGACGAGCGCACCAGGATAGCTCTTGACGAGGCCAGCCACTGCCTCGAGTTCTACTTCTGCCAGCCAGTCAGCAGCCTCGTCTAGGCTCTCGACCACCTTCACTCTTTTGATTGTATCCATGAGTTTTACACGCTCTACCCCCCTCCATACTCCCCCTGCGACCTTTGCAGACACTATCTTGAAGCTCCCCGCGTCGAAGAGTATTCGGGCCGCCGCGTCCACAGAGACCACGGTCTCCTTGTGTGGAACCTCCTCGACAGCCCTAAACCTTGTCTCCGAGATGGGTGGGCCCTTGATAATCTTCCCGTCAAACCTGAAGTAGGGGTAGGGCTTCACAGGTTCGCCCGTCAGCGTCAGCTGGACGAAGCCCCCCTTCTGCCTATATATCTGGTTGACCTTCTCGACAAGCATTTTCACATCGACATCTAGGTAGCCAGCCCTAGTCAAGGACGCCATACATGATCATATTCTACCCGTGCCACGTCTCTTATAAAAGGCGCGAGAATAACATGGACAATTCTACAGAAAACAATTAGTATCCCCGTATTATATCCGTATTATAGTAGCATTTTTTAGTTACCAGGATAGATGGGAAGATCTGGGAAAATAGTTGCAATAAAATGTTACCATAAACACTTCCCGACAACAATAACACTAGGTATATATACTGGTAACGCGAATTCGTTATAGAGGCAGAAGTGGCGTACCAATGGTAGTAACACTGCACTACGTAGGCTTCCACCCAAACCTGATACTTCAGGGCTTCGAGCAGGTCAGGCTAAAGTATCCAGTTGAACGTGTCTACCTTTTTTACGATGAGAAGCCTGACCGGTACGGGGCGGTGTCGCGGTACAACGTTAAGAGGCTTGCCGAGAAGCTCTCGTTTTTCCAGCCGGTGACTGTCAAGGTTAATCCGCTGAACCAGCAGAGTGTGTATAGCAAGTTTTACCAGGTATTATGGGTTGAGAGGGAAAAGGAGACCCTGATAGATATCACGGATATGCCTCCATTGATGGTTGCGTGTGTTACTAATGTTTCTATGATGTTTCCCGGGAGCAGGCTCTACGCGGTTCAGCCTGAACAGGTGGGCGAATTTATACCTGATCCTGATACGCCGGAGTTTGCGAGGTTTATAGCTAAGAAGGATAGTCTTAGGGCTTCTAGTGGCCCTGGAGCTGTCCAGCAGATAGAGAAGCCTGGCGTAGACTTGTTGCTTGACGAGAACAAGAGGATTAAAAAGAGGGGGCAAAGGAAGGAGGGGGGTTCCGAGGAGGATGAAAAGCTTGAAAAGGAGGTGAGGATTCTGCAGGTGCTCTATCTCAAGAATGGGTCTGCGAGTAGCCTTACCCAGCTTATTCAGTGGATGGGCGAGAACTGGAGGGATCAGGTTGTTAAGGCTACGTATAGCCGCTTGATAAAGGAAATGGAGGAGAAGGGTCTGCTGGTGAGGGAGCTGAACGGAAAGTCGAGGGTAGTAAAGTTGACAAGGCTTGGGGAGGCTATTGCCGAGGCGTACATCAATCTAAATGGTGTTCAGGAGCAGAGGCCTCCTGCACTGCAAATGAAGGAGTTGGCACCAGTTAACGAGATCTAGCTCACTTTTGTGGAGTATGGGTTCTGGTTCGCCGGTTAGTATCTTCTTGGTCACAAGCTTTTAGGTCTTATTATTTGAGCATTGTTTTCTCCATGTAGGTGAAAAATTTTCAGCTGTGCCTATATATTCTGGGCTATAAAAGACAAGATACTTGGCTTTTAGCAGGAATGTATCGACAATCGTTTGAATTGGAATTGGAGTCGTATTTTTATACTACCTTTTTAGGTAATAAGAATGTGGGCTACGTTACTGTGTCTACTAAGGTGAAAAGGGAATTGTTGGAGAAGGCTAGGAGATACAATGTGAACGTTAGTCAGGTTTTGCGGAGGGCTCTCGAGGAAGAGGTTAGGCGCAGAGAGCTGGAATGGGCTGTCAGTGTCATGGATGATATTTCTCGTAGGGCTAAATTGGAGAAGCCCTCTGATGAAGTGATAAGAGAGTTTAGGGAGTCTCGGAGAAGGGTGGCTTAATGAGGGTCGTGCTTGATGCGAGTGCATTGGCGAAGTGGTTTCTTGTAGAGGAGGAATCAAGGGAAATGAAGCTCCTTCGCGACAAAATTATTGGAAGCGAGATTGAGGCCCATGTTCCTAGTCTTGTATTTGTTGAGCTTGCAAACCTGCTTAGGTATTCGCGGGGCTTAACGCCTGGAGATGTCGCGGATGGTGTTGCGGCAACGATGAGTATTGGACTTGTTGTTCACGACTTTGTGGAAGTTCTTGGTGAAACTGTCAGTATAGCTTTTGAAAAAGGGTTAACTGTCTATGACTCGATTTATGTTGCTTTGGCCGAGAAGCTTGACGCTGTTCTTGTCACGTATGATAAGGTGTTGCTGAGAGAGGTAAAGAGGAGCAAGAAGGCCAGCCAGCTCCTTGAGGCTTATTCGTAATTACTGCAACAGACATCTTTGGTTCAAAGGTATAAGCGTAGCCTCCCCCCTCGCCGCAGACCCATAGATAACGACAGATACTAGGTCGTCTCCAGGCTTCTCATGTAGGGCCTTAACTAGTTCGTCAAGCAGGCTTTGGTAGGGCTCCTTTAGGCGTCGTTTGTTCAAGCTCTCTCAAGAATGAATCTCTACCTCGTATAGTTATGAGCTTTTGGCTCTTCCGCAGAGTTAAACCGTGCGAGTAACGCTGTTCGCTTGGTTGTAGTAACATTTAAATTGTTACAATCTAGATTGTAACAATTATGATTGTAAGATTTGTTGATAGGAGAGAGGAGTTAGAGCAACTAGGGGAGCTGTGCTCAAGTGGAAAGTCCCAGCTTGTCATTGTTTATGGGAGGCGAAGAGTGGGCAAGACTAGGCTACTACTGGAACTCCTTCGCAAGAGGAGGGGGCTGTACTTCTATGTCCCCAGGGGAGGCTCTGAGACTATACTTGAAGAGTTTTCCCGCAGTGTAGAGGGCGAGTTCTTTAAGGGGTTTAGGTTTCCAAGCTTTCACTCTTTCCTCGAATATCTCGCTACCAAGATGGAGCAGGGCTACCTTGTCGTTATTGATGAGTTTCAGAGGCTTGGAGAGGTTGAGGGGGCGCTTTCCCTTCTGCAGAGGTACTGGGACGAGAAGCTGTCTCGGACAGGTTCAGTCCTTGTACTTTCGGGCTCGGCTATAGGCACAATTGTCCGCGTTGCTCTGCGTGGGGATGCCCCGCTCTATGGCAGGAGGACGGCTGTCATCAAGCTTGAGCCCCTGGGATTCGGAGGGGTTCTAGAGTGGTTTGACAGGCTGAGCCCGGTAGATGCCGTGAAGATATACGGCGTTTTTGGCGGGACCCCGGCATACCTCGAGCTTGTCGACGAGAATGAGAGCCCAGAGGAGAATGCTGTTAAGCTAGTCCTCAGCAAGCGTGGTGCCCTACACGAAGAGCCTGTATACCTCCTGATGGAGGAGCTTAGGGCTCCAGCAAGGTACATGGATATTCTAGGCGCAATTGCCCAGGGGAGGACAACTCTCAGCGAGATAGCCAGCGCCACAGGGCTAAAGAGGGAAAACGCTACAACGTACCTATCCTACCTGGAGCTCCTGGGCCTAATCGAGAGGGAAAAGCCTCTGGTGGGGAAAGGCCGTTCTCGGTACACGATACGGGACCCCTTCTTCTCGTTCTGGTTCAAGTTTGTATGGCCGAACATGCGTTCTCTCGAGGCTGGGCTTGAACATGAAGTCTGGGAAAGGGAGCAGGAAAACTTCAACACTTATCTAGGATGGGTATTTGAACGCATAGCACGCGAATTCGTTGTACAGGCAACGAGGCGAGGCGAGCTACCTGTGAGGCCCGAAGCTGTTGGGGGCTGGTGGAGCAGAGACAAGGAAATAGATATCGTGGCTGTGTCTAAAAGTGAAGGTGCTGCACTGCTCTTTGAGGTTAAGTGGAGTGATTTGGACATGCGGGAAGCAGAAAGTCTCGTTGCGAGTCTTGAACGGAAAGCCGTAGAGCTGGAGGTAGGGGAGAAGATATATGGAATCATAGCCAGAAACATAGAAGACAAAAGTGAACTTAGAAAAAAGGGCTATCTGGCTTATGACCTTAGCGACATCTATGGCCTTCTTAAAAGCCAGTAACAAGTTGTCCTAAGTTGAATTATCATATGGGCAAATGATTCATGTGAAACTCTTTTGATAATAAACCTGGAGTAAAAACCCTACACTAACTTGTCTGCTTATAAAAGATTCATATGATTTATAACATTGTTGAACTTTTCTCTGCAAATATATTTAAAAGAGCAAACTTGAGAAGATTAAAGCACTAGAAAAATTTCCACGAATGGAGAGGGTGACTCGTGGCTCTTTACCGTAACAGAACATTGCTTGCTCTAGCCTTTTTCCAGGTATGCGCCGGCCTTATCGAGGTTGAGAGTATTCTCTTTGGAGCCTTTATGTCTTCGCTCGGGGCCACACCTGATACTTTGGGCTTTGTTCTTGGGGCAGGATACGCTGTGGGTGTTTTAGGCTCAATTCTTGGTGGGCGGCTGGTGGACATAGTGGGGGCGCGTATAGTTTTCCTTGGAAGCATAGCCCTAAGTATAGTTGGCCTAGTTGTGGAGGCATTTTCTCCTACCTGGATTGTTGCAGCCGTGGGTTTCTTCATGATTCAGTTTTCACAGATGTCGCTTCGGCCCTCTGCTCTCAGAATCATAGCCGAGGCTTTTCCGGACTCGATGGGCGCGGCCCTGGGATTTCTCTACACGGCATATTCTGGGGTTGCCGTGGCTGGCCCACTGCTTGCAGGGTGGCTGGCACAGCACTACGGATGGAATGCAGTCTTCATGGGAAAGGCCGGGCTCTACCTGCTTGCCTTTTTTGTCTTGGCAATGTTTATACCGACCGGAGGAAAGCTAGCTTCATTAACGCAGGGAGAGAATCTTAGGGGCTGGATGTCTGTTTTCAGGAGGATGCCACTCGTAATGTTGTATGTTGCCGCATTTATAGGAGCATTTTTTAGCTATGCTTCCTCTTTTCTTTCCTATGATCCCCGTCTTTCTGCTAGTCCCCTAGCTCTTGCAGTTTTCCCATCCATATTTAACTTGTCCCAGCTTGTTAGCAGTTGGCCTTCTGGAGTTCTTGGCGACAAGGCTGGTTACTGGAAGATTGTATTAGGGGGAGCTGTGATAATGGGTTGTGCATGGCTTCTTTTCCCAATTCCCAGCGAGACCGTATTCTTGTACATTCTCTACTTGGTGTTTTCTATTGGAAGCATCATGTCTAACTACATCGAGGTCTTAGCCGTGAAACTTTCACCAACCACTGGGCAGGGGCTATCAGTGGGTTTTCTTGATGCCGCGAGGTTTATGGGCTTCTCGTTGGGCGAGATTTTTGGCGGAATGCTGTGGCAGTATGCTGGGCCAAGCGTCTCCTATTTGCTGGCCGGGCTGGGCTATATACTTGCATATGTTTTCCTGCTTCTAAGCTACAGATCCTCGAAAGAAAGCTGAAACTATATGATGGTCTCTACTTCTTCTTTATGTTGCTAACCTTTTCCTCTATTTTTGCCGGGAATCGTTGTGTAAAAAGATAAATGCGTTTTCTATGAAATTGTCCAGGTGTCCAGATGACTAACAAGAAGTTAACTATCATTTCGATTATCTTGATCTTGCTGTTCTTGTCCCTATCCCTTTACAATTCCGGCGTCCTAATGCATGGGATCAAAGTAGAAGAGGGATATGTCTCGTCACAAGGGGCCACCCTTAGGTATCTTGCATGGATCCCAGAAGATACGCCTGTAAAGGGTACAGCTGTGCTTTTCCACGGCTACGGCGGGAGCTCTGAGATGATGAGCTGGATAGGTGTAGAGCTTGCACGACAAGGCTATGTTGCTGTGGCTTTTGACTCAAGGGGCCACGGGAAAAGCTCTTCAACGGTTAGCTACAACGTTTCCACTTTGTTGCGTGATTATTACAGTGTAGTAGGTGCAGTAGATCGCGTCACGGGAGAAGTTGTCCTCGCAGGCCACAGCATGGGTGGAAGGGCTGTTCAAGAAGTCGGCTCGAGGATAAATGCTTCAAGGGTAATAGTGATAGCCTCCTCGCCCCTCAATACTACTAGTGTCGAGAAAAAGCTACTTGTCTTAGCCATGCAGGACGAAATCTTCACCTTTAGCAACATACCTATAAACAGGCTCAATGGATGGGAAATCTATGTCTCTCCAACCGACGACCACCTCACAATCCTCTACAACCCAGCCGTAGTAGACAAAATTGTGTCCTGGACAGTTGGAAAAGCCACATACACATATGCCTGGTCTAGGCTTATAGTGACGCTCTTATTAAGCGTGTTAGCGGTACTACTCATGATCATTGTCCCACTACCCTTTATCGACACCGATGCGGCTAGCTACCGAGAGGCAAAGACGGCCCCGAGACTCTCATGGGAAAATATAGCCGTGTCGGCACTTGTAGCCCCCCTAGCATTCCTTTTCTTCAACGCGTTTACAGGCATTACGAGGGCTCCCATTGGAAGCTTTATCCTAGGAGTATTCTATAGCCAAGCACTAGGTATCCTCTTTCTTTACAGGAGACAGCTGTCCCAGATCAAACCATTTATAGGGAAATTTAGCCCCGCTGCGTTACTTTCGGGGATAACGCTAGCAGCCTATTCATACCTAATGATGCATTCCGCCCTCCAACCTTTCCTTAATGTTGAGCCAAGCATCTACAGGCTCGTAATCCTACTAGTTCTCTACGTGCTGTTTCTACCCCCAGTTTTTGTTCTCGAGGCTTTTAGCCCCCGCGGCGGCACGTCGAAAGTCTTTCTCGTGAGGCTTGCATCAAAAGCGGCTTGCTTTGCTGTTGCTTGGCTTGTCCTCAAGATCGCCATTGGAGGCGGGTTTGCAGGCTATTTCCTAATAGTTGTCTTCATTAGCCTCGTCCTATTGATACCTCTAGACCTACTAGCTTCAGTCATTGCCTCTAGGAAAATTGAACAGGCGAATGTGGTCTGGCTCCCAATACTACTCAGCATTTTACTGGGCTCGGTTACGCCTGTAACTTAGCCTAGGTCCCGAATGCCCTGTCTCCCGCGTCTCCGAGGCCGGGAACGATGTATCCCTTGCTGTTTAGCTCTGGGTCGACCGCAACCGTGTAGAGCTTCAGGTCTATCCCCGCGTCTTGGGCGAACTTTCTGAGCTTCTCGATGGCTATCGGAGTGGATATCACAGATGCGATATAGTATTTCTTTGCGCGTCCCCTCTTCAAAAGCTCTCTCAGCACAGCGATCAGAGTTGAGCCGGTAGCAACCATCACGTCGCTAATTATTACAATGTCGTCGCCGCCAAACTTGGGGATCTTTACATAGTTTATCTCGATGTCAAATTCCGTGCCGTGCATTCCCTTCTCTTCTACTCTCCGCGCCGCGACGACGCCTTGCCTTGCAGAGTAAAATATCTTTACGAGTCCCTCGGTTAGGGGCCACGCGGCTCTGAGAACAGTGACTATGCAAACGTTTTCGAAGCCCTTGATCTTTATGCCTCTATAGGTGACCCCCAGTGGGGTCTCTACGGGGTTTTCCTCGGTTTCAAAGTCCTCGACTATTTCTAGTCCGAGTACCCGTCCGAGGCGTACAAGCCCCTTTCTAAACTCTACTTGGCTTGTGTTTTTGCTACGGATCTGTGTTAGAATTGCCTGTGCATATTTCTTTTCTATGACCTTGTAGTCGAACAATGAACCCTTCTCGGCAAACACGGGAAACAGATATAAATCTTTCTAGTTTTGAGTGCCAGGAAAAGGATGCTCCAGGTTTAGTTGTTTTCACTTTCGGTTTACTTTCTACAATAATTTATTAGTTGTAGACGCGTTTATTATCCTAGGCCATATATGGAGCATGCATTGCTACATGTATCAGAGGAGCTTCTAAGGGGAGTAGAGAAAGAGCTTGCAGAAGAGGCAGAGCCTATTAGTGGAAAACCTTTTACGAGTACGGGATACGTTGATGGAAGCAACGTCGTTGAGCCGAGGAGGAGTATACACGTTGCAGTATTCTCTGTTGCATCCATTCTCCTAAAAAATGGAAAATATTCTGCTCTAGCTAGGGGGGCAGAGGAGCCAATCGTCTCTGTTATTGTGCCCAAGAGCTATGGCGAGCAGAGGGCAAACCTCTTGATGTCCATCATCGAGCTCCTAGCTGCACGAAAAGCTTTGACTAGTAGCCTTGAGGCTATCTTACTAGACGGGAGCTTCATATCCGAAATGATGACAGTTTTCAGCCACCCAAAGGACGCCGCAGAGGCTCTGGGCGAAGACTATAAAAAGATTCTCGATAATTTGCCGGACGCGGAGCATCTTGGAATAGAGCTAGAGGATAGAGACATATCCCCAAATTCTGTAATGGGGCTGTTTAAGGAGATTTCTGACAAGGCCTGGCAAATATACAAGGAAAGAAACACAATGTTTGAGAAAACCTCTTCGAAGAAGAGCTTTCTTGACTTTGTATGCGTCTACGTCGAGACAACAGTATACCTTAAAGCCCTGAGAGACTTGTTGACAGCTAGCCGGGAGCTACAGGTGCCGCTCTTCTGGGTAGCAAAAGACTCAGAGACAAACCTGCTTGTCGAAAAAGTTGGGCTCGAGGGCTGGCTCAACGATGTAACCCTGCTTGACTATGCATGGAGAAACCTCGAAGACGCATACACAACTCTTAGGGGGAAAGAGTTTGGACGACTAAAGCCATGCGCGGCCGACAGGAAACTTGTCTCGGAGATCTTGGGAACCTGGGGCGACTACTCTGTCTTGTATTTTAAGCTGAGAAAACTTGGACCAGTTCTACAGATGACCTATCCAAGCTATGTGGACGAAGATGAGGCTCTAAGTGCCCTTGCGACCCTGAAGGAGCTCTCGGACAGTAGGGGCTACCCGAAGCCTCTCAGCTATGTCCACCACATGGCCGTGCTGAACCCAGAGATTGCGCGCCTTGTCGCTGACGAGATTTATAAGCGTAAGGCAGACTCTATTGTTAGGGCCGCTTACGCTCCAAGTGGAAGGGTGAAGGCTGGTCTGAGGTGAAGAGTTGTGGAGATAGGTAGGGTTACAAATGTCTATGGTCAGAGCCTCGTCAGGTTTGGTGTCCAGGAAGAAAAACTGGAACATATTGCTAAGCCAGGGGTATACGTAAAGATGGAGATAACGCGTGGATGGGCCTACGCAATGGTCGTGAGCTTTAATCTTCTAGACGAGCTGTACAGGAAAAGTAGGATTATAGAGGAGCTTGAAGGATACCCGGAGATACGCCCGACACGTAACGAGCTTGTAGCCATGCTTGTAGGCTTCCATGACGGGAAGAGCTTTATAAGGGGCGTGCCTGAGCTACCGAAGCCTGGGCAAAAGGTTTACCTTGCAACAGCAGAAGAATTATCCAGCTTGACCTCAAATGGAGAGATAAAAATTGGCAAGCTCTCGCAGAACCCCGAAGTGCCATACACTTTATCACTCAACATGCTATGCTCTAGGCACTTCGCTGTCCTCGCGATGACTGGCGCGGGAAAATCAAATACCGTGGCAGTTATTCTTGGCGAGATATCTGAAAAGTTCCCCTACGCAAGGGTTCTCGTAATAGACACACACAACGAATACATACCAATGGCTGAAGCCTCGAGCAACATCAGGGTCATAAGCCCCGCAGGCAGAATTGCGAAGCTGTTAGAGGCAAGGTACGGGATAAAGCCCCAGCCTCTAGAGGTCCCCCTCTGGAGCCTCGGCCTAGAAGAGGTTGCAGGCATACTAAAACTAGACCCGTCCCGCGCAACAAAACAGATAATGTATCTCCGGAACGCTGTACAGGAGGCTAGGAGGCAGAGATACAGCCACGCGTCGACAGACGACCCAATATACTATACGCCCGAGGAGCTACTCGAGATCCTAGAGAAAACATCTGTGAGGAACAAGTATGACCGGTCCCTCGACGACCTGATACTCAAGCTAGAGATGCTCCTAGAGAACACGGAGCTCTTCTACATTACGCGTCCAAGGACAAGCGACAAGCTCTACAGCTCCCTGAGCATGGAAGAGCCCAGGAAAAGCCTAGAAACATACATGGGGATATACAGCTCCCTACTGTCGCCTGGAATAACACTGCTATCGCTGGGCGGGCTCTCCAGCGACATACAGACATCCACAGTGGCTACCGTGCTGAAGTCTTTCTGGCGCATAACAACTGCGAGCGTCCTCGCCGGGAAGCCGCAGCCAACACTGATAATAATCGAGGAGGCACACAACTATGTCCCGCAGGGCAGGTGGAGCCCCGCGAAGGAAATTATCGAGAAGATAGCCAAAGAGGGCAGAAAGTTCGGGATAGGCCTTGGGATAGTAAGCCAGAGGCCTAGAGAGCTCTCACAGACAGTTCTCGCCCAGTGCGGCACGCTGATAGCACTTAGAACCGCGAACCCCAAGGACCAAGAATACATCCTCGGAAGCATGGAGGACGTCATGCAGGAAATGGTTCAAGGGCTTTCTGGGCTAATGACGGGAGAAGCACTTATCTCTGGCTCAGCCGCCACCATACCAGGAATAGTCAAGGTAGACAACTTTACAGAGCGATTCGGATACACGCTTGGAGGAAAAGACATAGACTGGAACAAGGCATGGACAACACCCCCAGAAAAACTCGACCTAGCAGACTACCTCCTTAGCACCGAGGAACAAGAGGAACAGCAAAAAACCACAACAATAGAAGACTTCCTGGGCAAGCAATAAGTTTCAAGCGACCGCGAGATCTGCCTCCTTAATCTTTTTATATATTTCATCACTTTTGTTAATAAGGAAGGTGTCCGTCGGGAGACAATTACTTGAAGAGCTCCGCCGCGATGAGGAACTGAGGAGGATGCTCGCTGAAGAACTCATTCCGGAGGCACTTAGATACAGAGAACTAAGAAGAACAATGCTGGTTGCTCTCTCCAGAGAGATGGCAACGAAAGACGATATAGGGAGCGTTAAAGAGGAAATAGATAATCTGCGAAAAGAAATAAACAGTAGGTTGTGTCTCTTGAAAATAGAGTCTCTATGCTTGAGATGAGAATGTCTAGAATAGAGGGGCAACTATCCCTCCTAGTCAAGATATTCCTCGTTTTCAATGCCTCAATACTCATAGGAATAATAGGAATACTGCTAAAATCGTATGTACCCTGGGACTATAAGCTGTCTCCTCTCAACCCAGAATACTGCTTACTTCGTATTGCAATCACTAAGTAAAGAACTACTCCAACAATAAAAGAAGCCACACATAATTCATAAATCGGTCCACTAAGCCAAGGAGCATACAGAGGGTTAGCCTCCAGCGGGAAAAACGGCCTAATATCTGAGTATAAGGGAGAATCCAGCAATACATGAGAAAACGTCCCCAAGACTCCGCCACCAATAAAGGAGGCTCTAGCTAAAAGATCTTCCTCTAAATGAGGCGTGCGCCATAGCTCGCCTAAATATTTCTCCAGCAGAAACATGGTGTATCCAATCAGGACTCCGAAGGGCAAAGCCAATAGAAAGGTATGAAGATAGCCGTGCAGGGGATAGTTCAGCCCAAGCACCAAGACAAGGAAAGGCTCGATGTCTACAGCTACACTGGCAACAAGAAGAGTTGGTAAATGTAGTTTTTTCCGCAGGGGCAAACCGAAAACAAGGGAAGGTCCCAAATGAAGAGGCGTAAAGGGCATAAAATCAAAATGTGAATACACAATATATTTTTTATGGAACATCGTGCCGGTTTAAGCCCTTGAATTTTCGTCCCAGCCTATCTATCCTCGGCTCTTTGTTACTAGATTTAGCTTTCTCGTAAGAGTGTGTAGAAAAGCTGACTGTGTGGTTTAAAGGGTAATAATGGGGGTTGCATAGTCTGGCAAGCGTTCCCAGTCTCTGTCAAGAGTTATTATGCCTAGCTTTCTTTTTTTGGCTGTTATAGCGTTGAGTGCATCTCCAGGATCTACCCCTCTCTGTATAACCAAGCCTGTAGCCTCCCTAAGCTCAGTAACCGTAAACTTCTGCTCTAGAACCTCTATTCCGAGCTCTAGGAGTAATGAGGGGAGCAGCTCGATCAATCGCTCGTAGCCCCTGGCCCTCTTGTTATCTCCTTTAGCCCGCCAAATATTTCTCGACTCGAGCGCCCAGTTGAGGTATTCAAGCAGGACAATTGGGGTCACGTACAGCTTCGTGTTGAGGGTCTTTAGGGCCTCCAGTTTCCTGGAGACCAGGACGCACGTGTCTATTATTGCCCCTCTACGCTCCTCCAAGCTCTTCGCCTCGCTAGTTCCTCGATCTCTTTCGGTGTTGGTTCTCCTAGTTCCTCTAGAAGGGCGAGGTACTCCTTTATGGCGGTACCTGGAGACAATTGCTCGAGGGCTGACAGGATGCGTTCTCTCGAGGCTGAGAGCAGAATCACGTCATCGGCCTCGGCCATGTAGAGCTCTGACCTCCTCAGCTTCCTCGAGAGGTAAACCCTGCCCTTTGCGTCAACCTTTCTAACGCTTATCTCTTCCATAGTCCCACTTACAGTTTTAATTTTGCCCCACTTTATTAAATTTTTTGTCCCACATCTGAAATAGCTTTGAGCAAGGTCTAAAGTCTCTTAGAAATCCTTTTCTTTTGTGTAGGGATGATTGATCGAATGGAAATATAGTGCGCGCTATGTTTCTTTAGTTTTATGAATTTAGTGAGATTTCTAGCCTCTAAAAGGCACGCCTAGCACACAAATTTTTAACAACATATGTCTAAAGCAATGAGAAAGTTGACGAGATATATTTTTCCCGCATACCATTCCCTGCGTGTCCGCCTAGGCCTTTTTAGGTCTCGACTCAGTCTCGTACAAGCTCGGCCACATCGCTACCTTTTTATAAAAATTCTCTCCATTTTATATATGGATGGCAAAGAGATCCACCAGGCTAAAAGAGGAAATGCTCGAACTCCTGGAAAGGGATAAGGAATTCAGATACGCGGTAGCTGGCTATCTAGGAATCTCCGAAATAATGAAAAGGCTTGACTCCCACGAGGAAAAAATGGCTCAAATACTTGATGAAGTGAAAAAGCTATGGGAAGAAGTAAAAGGGTTGAGAGAAAGCCAAGAAAAGATATGGGAAGAAGTCAGAGCTCTACGTAAAGGACAAGAAAAACTATGGAGAGAGGTAAAGCACATCCATGTCACAACAGACAGGCTAGCCCTGAGCCTAGAGGAAGAGGCTCGGAGCTTCATAGCCCACAGGCTTAAACAAGAGCTAGGAATAGACGTGGAGCTGGACCGCGTCTTCGTTGACTCCGAGGAAATAGACATCTATGGCGCAACAGGGGACATCTGCATAATCGGCGAGGCAACAACGAGGCTTGGACCAAAACGCGTCCAAAGACTCATAAGGAGAATAGAGCTTATCAAACAGGGGAGACTGGAGCTCCTCAGAAAGAAAATTATCAAAGCCATCTACACCTATGTAGCTGTCCCGCAGGCCTTGGAAGTCGCCATAAACAACAAAGTCTGGGTGCTCGACTGGCAGAGAAACCTTACACCCATAGCCATAGAGGAGACAAGCTGAGGACTCCACTAATCCTACACACGAAGACCTCTATTAATTATACTTCCAGGCACAATAAATCCTTTCAAACAACAAATAGGAACCTTAGTGAGCCAATCTCAACGAGCATCCCAGAGGTTGTTATCCCAGCCCTCCTGAAGGCCTCCTCGCTCTCCTTATCGCAGGCAACCAGGGGTATTTCCCTCGTTCTCCTCAAAAGCGCGAGGACATTAGCGTTTGGCCTCGGAGTGCACATCACCAGCATTCTACCAAAAAAATCCCATAGACAATTGACGAAAAACCATCTCGGATGCAAGTATCCTCGGTGTTTCCTCATATACGCGCTAAACGTGGTAAAACAATTGTGCACACTACGAATGATAGTACATGGCTGGCCTGGTTCTACTGGGGTCTGGAAACTCTGCTTAACCAATCTCCTCGATAGATAGCGGTGTGAGTTCTTTTTCCCATCTTAGTATCCAGACTTTGCTCTTCGCGGCGGCTTCTATCGCTTCTGGGGTCGCATAGTCCGTGTATATGACCTTGATTAGCTTTCTTCTGAGGAGGTCAGGTCTCTTGTCCCTTATCATCTTTACTTTGCCTAGTAGCTCGTTTACCAGGCTGGGTCCAAGCCTCACCGTAGCCTCGCCGACCACGCAGATGTCTCCCATGGCGCCGTACATGTCCACCTCCGTTGCGTCTATGAAGACCCTGTCTAGCTCTATGTCGATGTTTAGCTTCTCCTTCAGCTTGTGCTTCACCACGCTTCTAGCCTCTTCCTCGGCTGTCAGAGTTAACCTTTCCAGGGTTGTGCGGATATGCCTTACGTCTTCCCTCAGAGTCCCAGTATCGCTCTTTAGTATGCTGAAGTCTGCTTTCAGCGAACCGACATCGTCCTTCAGCGTGCCTACATTGCTTTTAAGTATGTTTACGTCGCTCTTTAGAATGTTTACATCGCTTTTAAGCATGTTCACATCGCTCTTCAACGTGCCCACGCCGTCTTTTAATGTGTTTACATCTCCTCTGAGCGCTTTAACCTCCTCCCAAAGCTTCTTCATACTTTCCTCTAGACTGTCAAGCCTCTTAAGCGTCTCAGAGAGCCCCAAGTACCCTGCCACCGCGTACCTAAACTCCCTGTCCTCCTCGAGGGCCCTCAGGAACCTCTTCTTCTCACTAGCAGACAGAGACATCTATCTATAAAAGTCTCGCAGGCGCTATTAAAAATTTACGAGCTACTTAGTTTGAGCCAAACGTCCCACCTAACCACCACTGCTAGTTCGACTCAACGTGCGACACAGAGAAAAATATATATTTACCTATGGTTCCTATTTAAATTATGAAATCGCAAACTAGTGCTTCATCCTCCCGTCCTACAAGACCAGATGGCATAACTATAATTGCAGGTCTAGCAGTTATTGGAGGTGCGACATTTACATTAAATGGCCTTTTTCTTAGTCTTTTTCATATTCGTTTTCCTTATACCGGTCTTTTTCTTATTTCTGATTACATTGGCGATGGCATATTCTACCTAGTCTTGGGAATATTTTTATTGCTTATAGGCTGGGGTCTCTGGGAAGGTAAGCGCTGGGCTTGGATAATTTTACCTTTGCTGTTACTAATTCGCTTTAATGATTCCAAATTCTAGACGGAGAAGCGGCTCGGTATAAATAGGGGGACCTATGGAAGAGACAATATATATAGCGATATGTGGGGTTGTTTGTCTTGTTTTAAGTTATGCTCTCTTGGTTGCATGGTTTGTTGCAGATTTCCTGCAGGTTTACTAGTTTCACGTCTTCTTCTGGTGTGAACGTGAACCCGCTTCTTGAATATATGTAGTAGACTTCTTTTCTCTCGTTTTTCTTCCAGTCGAATTCTTGGGCTTTGGCTTCTAGCTGTCTTAGGACTTGTTTGTCTACTGGCTTGTTTGTCCATTTTGCCTCCATGAAGTATGCTGTCTTGGTTTTCTCGTCTATTGCTACGCCGTCTATTTCTGTTTCGCCTTTCCACCATTTTCCAATCCTTATTGCTGGGACAGCGTGGGAGAAGTGTTCAAGGGCGATTTCCTCGAATACTTGGGATACGTATTGGTCTAGGTTTTCTTTTACCCTCTGGGCTACCCTTTCTACTTCTCCTAGTTCGAGTATGTAGAGGTTGGGCCTTACAAACTTGAACCAGAAGCGTATAAAATTGTCCTTCATGATGTATATTGCTCTTCCACGTCTCCCCTCCTCTAGGAGTGGATATCTCTTCTCAACAAGGTCTAGTAGTGCCTCGAGGGTCCTGATGTATCTTGGCAACTCGTTTGTAGAGATACCGCTCTTAGAGGCTATTTCGCCGAGGGTCGTGGCACCCGACGCAATCGCCTCGAGTATGGCCATGTATCGTAGCGGCTCTCGTGTCTCAGTGGAGAGTAGGAAGTATGGTTCCTCGTGGAGTGGGCCGCTTGGCTCCAGTATGTTGCGTTTTATGTTGTCGATTAGTGTCTTTGATGTGTCTATATGTGATAGATAGGCAGGTGTGCCACCATAGACGGCGTAAGCCCGGATCTTGTCCTCGCAGGGCCAGCTCTTCATAAACTCTTTTGCACACTTGAAAATGAATGGTTTTAATTTGAGTTGTCCCGTTCGGCGACCAAAAATGGGAGAAGATGATGATAGCGCTATTTTCTCGATTACCCCTATAGAGGAGCCGCTCAAGACAAGAAAAATGTTGGAGTTTCTGAGAAAGTTGTCCCAGGCAGACTGTAGCTCCATCAAGAAGGATGAGTCGCTCTCGGCGAGTCTCTGGAACTCGTCAACAATGAAAATTGTTCTTTCCCTGCTACTTTCCTGAGCCATGTACCTGAACAAGTCTTTGTAACTGAGGAACATGGGAGGATACACGCCTAGCTGGTCTGCTATGGCTCCTGAGAAATCTTGGAGGATGTTTCCGAGCCTTGAAACCACGAAGTATACTCCTTTTTTGCCTTCGAGGAATTTCCTCAATAGGAAGGTTTTGCCAACTCTTCTACGTCCGTAGATTATTATTAGTTCAGCCCGGTTAGAGAGGTACCTCTCTTCTAGGAATTGTAGTTCTCTTTCCCTATTTATGAATATATTCATCATGTTTATGATCATTATGAACGTGTTCATATAGTTTTCTGATGACACGAACGCTTGGGAAAAAATCTCCACAGACTGAATCATACAAAAGGTAGGTTGTCTCAGGGTGGCTGGGGGTTTACTACACTTTAGGCTTGGAACGTGTATTTGAAGCAGGTTGAGCTTCGGAGGTTAGGTGGTACGTGGTTAACTTTATTACCATAATTATAGTTAGACTATTTATGGTTAGTATAATCCGTTTTAGTGATGTAGAAAGGTTTAGAAACACAGGTAGGTGGGTTCTTGTTTATGGCAGGAGGAAGGTGGGGAAGAGCTTTTTTGTTAGGAGCTCCGTAGAGTATGATAGGTACTATTTTGTTGGCAGGGGCGGGCTCATATACGAGGAAGACTCTGTTTTGAGCTATGAGACCTTCAAGCGGGAGGTTGCTCAGAGCTTAGAGAGAGACGAGGCTGTGGTTGTTGATGAAGTCCAGCGATTGCCGGGCGAATTTTTTGACTTGCTTCACAGGCTGGGGGTGAGGGGGAGGCTTGTCGCTGTCTCTTCGACACTGTGGTTGGCTAGGGAGCTAATTGGGAAGCACTCGCCTGTTCTTGGCCTTTTCTCGGACTTTAGAATGGGCTTAATAGATGAGGTAGACATTTTGTTGAACTTGAGGGACAAGATAGGCGACAAGAAAAAGTTGGTAGAGTATTCTATCTTTTTGAGAGAGCCGTGGCTTGTCCCCGTTTGGGAGAGCGCTGGAGATTTTTTTAGAGCCCTTCCAGGAACGGTGAGGCTTACTGTTCCCTCGCTTATTGGGGAGATTTTTACGGAGGAAGAGAGGATGTATACCCGTGTATACGACGGCATACTAAAAGCTGTAGCCGATGGAAGGCAGGTGTCGACCGAGATAGCTTCACAGCTATACTCGCACAGGTTGATCCCGGCACAGGACCCGAGCTTGGTGCATCCTTACCTAAAGATCCTCGCGGATATAGGGTTGCTTGAGAAAGTTAAGATTTATGGGAAAAACAAGTATTATTATAGGCATGCTTCCCCGGTGATAGACTACTATTATTATCTCGATGCGAAGTATGGTGTAAGTGAGAGAGATATCCAGGAGGCCCAGGCCTTAAAGGTGCTGGCCGAGAGGATACCTCTCTATGCTGAACAGTTCGTCGCAAGATTGTTGTCGAGAAAGATGGGGCTTTGGCCCGAGAAGATTGTCGAAAAGGACTATGAAGTAGATATAGCGCTTACGGATTTCCAGAAACTAGTAGCCGTAGTCGAGGTGAAGTGGAAAGAGAACATCCCAAGAAGCGAGTTGAGAAACATAGAGGAGAAGCTATCAAGATTTCCATGCAAAAGAATTGTCTTCGTACCAGACAGGGAGGATCTGCCCCGGGAGCCAGAAAGAGTCGAGGTATGGGACGTTGAAAGTGTCATCTCGACTGATACCCAGAAGTAAAAAGTTCCTCAGATCGAAAATTCAAAAGCCTTGTCTCCACTTGCTGTGATGTCTCAAAGTACCTCTTAAGGTAAGCGCCTAAAAATCGTGTGATAAGACAACTCATAGTATTGATTTAACTTAGCTTGTCCCGAAGCTATGAGGTATTTTAAAACTAGGCTTGGTCTGTAAGTTTTTCAGGCTCAAATCCTTGTGCTACGATTAATCCCTTTAAAGACTTCTTGGCACACGGCTCGGCGTGGAACACTGAGCTGGCATAAGTCCTTCATTGTAGTCAGCCTTAGAGTCTTCAAGATCCTCCTACGGCAAAGAAATCCAGTCCAGCGCCTTTCTGTTCACATGAATTGAACACTACCAGTCTTTTAAGCAAAACCAAATTTAAGGTAGTAATAAACATTTAGCAACTATTATTGTGCTAGGACGGGGGTAGTAAGCTTGTCTGCCGGCTGTGCAAAAATATTCTTTATTATTATCTCGATTTTTGTTTTAGACTCTTGGCAATTTGAGGGGTAACGTTTTTGTGACTAGCGGGGGGAGTTAGTTACTAACCGGGGGAGGTAGTAAAATGCAGTCCGATATTATTCCGAAGGAGAGAAGGGAGGATCTTTTCTATAGAGAAAGGGAGTTTGCAGAAATTATAGAGGCAGATTGAGAAGACGAGTATGATCAGAGCTTCCTCGAGAGGATTTCCTGCTCGACCTGAGGCAAAGGTGTTTTTGTGAAAACGATGTGTTGATGCCATTTTTAGTCAGATACATTTAGCGCGCACTTTCGCCTGAAGGCAAGATTTATTTTTATATCTCTAAATTTGATTATATCTTTTCGAGGTGATACGGCGTGAAGAAGTATAAGTGTGCGATCTGCGGGAAAGAAGTTGAGACACTGCTTTTTGCCGAGCACAAGGAGCTAGGTGGCGTGTGGGTTTGTAGAGACTGCTGGGAGAAGCTGTACGAGAAGAACAAGCTCGTGAGTGGGGCTGGGGAGTCTTCTAGCTGTTGTGGCGGCTAGCTATACTTATATATTTTTATGGGTTTCTTGTGGTATGCTTTTGGAGAAGCTTGAAGCTGTTTCGAGGCTTATTGGCAATACGCCTGTCGTTGGGTTAGATGTGGGCCCTGGAAAAGTCTATGTTAAGCTTGAATACATGAATCCCACGGGTAGCCACAAGGACAGGATCGCGTATTACATGTTGCGTGAAGCTGTTTCCCGAGACCTACTAAAGGACAACGACAAGGTTGTGGAGGCTTCGAGCGGCAACACGGCTATAAGTGTTAGCTGGGTCTGCAACCTTCTCGGCCTAAAGCCCGTGATATTTACTGAAGACACTGTTTCCAGGGGCAAGCTTGCCCTACTGCGGGGGCTCGGTGCAGAGATCCACTTGGTTCCCCGTAGGCCCTACGGGGATCCTGGGCACTACGTTAATGTGGCTAGAAGGTTTGCCGAGGAAAATGGCCTTGTCTTCCTAAACCAGTACGACAACGACGCAAACTGGCGTGCACACTACGAGACTACTGGCCCTGAAATACGTAGGCAGGTCGAGAGCTTCGACGCATTTATTATGGGCGTAGGAACTGGCGGTACTATTGTTGGGGTCGGTAAATATCTCTGCGAAAATTTGCCAGGCGTGAGGATAATAGGCGTGGCGCCGAGCGGGTCTCCTCTGCTTGGCGGCAGCTTGGGCGACAATATTGAGGGTCTTGCCTCCACACTTGTCTCGGGGATTTTTTCGAGGTATGGCTCGGTTGTCGACGAGTTGGTGGGTGTCTCGCTTGAAGAGGCGATTAGCGGCGTTAGGGAACTAATGTCTAGGGGTATTCTGGCCGGGCCCTCGAGCGGTGCAAACTTCTATGTTGCTACTAGGTATGCGATGCGTGGGCTTAGAGTAGTGACTTTGGCTGCTGACTCTATTATGCGGTATCCAGAGGTAATAGAGAAACTATAGGAGGTATTTTCTTTGTTTTAGTATGCCCCCAGTTGTCCAGTTGCTTTAAGATTTTTCTCTACTAGGTACAGTGCAAGTAGTCCCAGCGACAAGTATACGGAGATTTCTAGAACGTATAGGGCCCACTCTATACCTGGAGGGAAAATTGTTGGAGTGCCTAGGGCATAGTGTCTTAGTAGGTCTGCTGTGTAGGTAAACGGCAGTGGGTAAGCTATTAGCCTTAGTGGTTCTGGAAGCGTGGTTACTGGGAAAAATATTCCGCATATCCCGAGAATCAGGAATTGAAGTATGTTTGTGAGGGGTCCCACGTTTTTGTATTTGAATACGGCTGCCCCGTATAGGAGGCCGAAGCCGAGGGATGCAACGAGTCCAGACAGTAGTGTGACGAGGGTTAAGATTGGATTTAGGAGGATTATGTTTATGCCGAAGAGAAAAACAAAGAATACAAACGAATATATGACTGATAGGGTGAGCGAGAAGAGCCTCGTAAATATGTTTCTCGAGAAGAGGATTGCCCTATTGGCATTTGTTAGGAGGAGGAACTCTAGGGTGCCTGTCTGTTGCTCCCTCCTAATAGCCATGCCGAAGGTCCAGAGGCCCGACGATACGATGTCCCAGAGTACCATCGCCCAAAGGAAAGAGTTCAGTATTAAGGGGTCGCGCCACTGTTCCTGTGGCAGGAATAGAAGCATGGGGACAATTATCATGATTAGCCATGCAGGGGTCGTAATTATGTCTGAGATTAGCCATGCAATGTATCTAAAGTAGGTCTTAAACCCAATGGTTGCCGCTGCTTCTATTTCGAGTAGTAGCGCTTGTATGGATCTGGCCTTAATATTTTGAGAGCTCCCCTCTTTTCCTTGCCTCATTCTCCCACCTCTGGTAAATAGTCTTGCCGAAGGTTAGGTAGAGGAAGGCCAGCAGAACCATTACGAGTATCCTATCGCCTACTGAGAGTTGGCCTGAACTTGCGCCTATTAGTGTCTTGGTGATTATTGATACGTGGGTGGTTGGCAATAGTTGTGCTACTGCCTGGACAATCCTGGGAAAAATCTCTAATGGGTAGTAGAAGCCCGAGAGCATCGATATGAAGGCGTTAATGGTGCTTGACACGGCGTATACCTCTTTAAACCTTATAGTTAGTGCCGCTATTACCAGCCCGAGGCCGGCTAGGGGGATCAGCCCTATAAAGACTACAACGAAAATCAAGACAACGGTCAAATAGTCGTAGCCCACGATGGCTGTTGCAAGTACTATAGATATGTCGACTGCGAAGACTATGACCATCAAGATGCTCCAGGCGAAGGCATGAAGCATCCATGTCAAGACAGGGCTGTTCGGAGTCAAGTAGTGCAGTTCAAATGTTCCGATGAGCTGTTCCTCCCTTATAATAGAAGAGGCGTTTTCAATCATCACCATGCTTGCAATCATTAGGACTCCCCCCACGACAAAATATGCTAGTGGCGTGGCTACACCCGTGTTTGCCTGGAAGTTCGAAAATGATTTTTCTCCTGCCAACGCGTAGCCGACACCAAGGTATAGGCCACTCATACCGAAAGGCATGAAGAGCACTAGTAGCAAGCTCCCAATGTATCTAGACATTATTTTTAGCTCCTTGGCGAGTATTCCCAGCGCGAGGGAGAAGATAGGGAACCTAGCTTTTTTCTGCAAGTCTCTCACCCGTATAGTACACAAACACATCCTCGAGCGTTGGTTCAAGGTTTCTAAGGCTCCTGATCTTTACGTCGCTATTTGCTAGCATGGCTATGATCCTGTCTAGAACCTCATCACCGCTGTAAATAATCCGTATAAGCGAAGTGTAGCCTGAACCATTATTTTCCTGCAAGGACACTGCTTCGACCCCACCAATACCTTTCAGCCCCGCCTCGAGCTTTCTGTAGTTTCCGGAGACCTCTAGCTCCACTACCCGTTTGCCTGAGACCTTTTCTTTTAGCTCTCTCGGAGTCCCAATAGCGATGATCCTCCCCTTGTTTATTATTGCGACCCTGTCTGAGAGGTATTCAGCCTCAAACATGTTATGCGTGGTCAACAGAATAGTTTTTCCCTGTTTCTTTAGCTCGAGAACAACCTCTCTTACCTTCCTGGCAGAATTCGGGTCGAGCCCAATGGTAGGCTCGTCCAAGAACAGGATGGGAGGGTCGTGGAGAAGGGCACGTGCAATGTTAAGCTTTGACTTCATCCCTGTACTATATTCCTCAACAAGCCTGTCGGCATCGCCTGCAAGATCCAGCATGTTAAATAGCTCGTTGATTCTTCTCTCTGCATAGTCACGCTGGAGGTGGTAGAGCCTCGCAAAGTACATGAGGTTCTCTCTCCCCGTAAGCTTCCAGTAAAACCCCCTGTCACTGTACAAGCTGACTCCTATGCTCTCCCTAACCATCTTTGCCTCGGTGACAACGTTAAACCCGTTGACCCAGGCTTCGCCAGAGTCAGGTAAAAGTAGCGTGCTCAGTATCTTTATTGTTGTAGTTTTTCCCGCCCCATTTGGGCCTAGAAGCCCAAAGATCTCTCCGAAATTGATGTAGAAACTTACATCGTTTACTGCAACTATCTCCCTCTGTTTTCCGCGGAAAAGTATCCCACCTTCACGTGTCCTGAAGATTTTCCTAAGGTTGCGGGCCTCTACAGCATAGCTACCCATACAGACTCTAAAAATCTCGAGTGTGGCGATATATAAATTTTACTTTATACATTGGACCCTAAGCGAAATAATGCTCAAAAAAAGGAAACTCAAAGGGGTAACCTTTAAGAGTTTCCAGCAAGAAGTCTCTCCCCAAGATATCGATGGCAAAGATCATCCTAGAGCCCGAGGGAAAAAGAATTCCAGCCCATAGGGGCCAGACACTACTCCAAGTCCTCAGAGACACCGGCGTCATTCTCGAATCCCTCTGCGGAGGCTTCGGGGCATGCGGCAAAGACAAGGTATTGATAGTAAGGGGACAAGAATCTCTGAATCCTCTCACGAGGAGCGAGGAAAAGTTTCTAACCTTAGACGAAGCCAGGAAGGGATACAGGCTGGCCTGCCAGGCAAGGATTATCGAAGACGGGGACATCGTCGTTTTTGTCCCCCCGGAAAGCAGGGCCAAACCTACACAGAGAAAGATTGTCAGTGAAGGATACATGAGAAACGTTACGTTAGACCCATTAGTCAAAAGGATAAAGGTTGTTCTCAGAGCTCCCAGCCTAGAGGACCCTAGAAGCGACTACGAGAGACTAGCAGACACACTAAGAAAAGTGCTAGAGACAAACGACGTGAAGGCTTCCCTGGACGTCTTAAGAGATTTACCCAACAAAGCAAGAAACAGCAACTGGAGCCTATCCCTCGTGCTTTGGGGCAACGAGATAGTTTCGATAGAAGAGACAACAAGCCAGCGACCCGTTTACGGGCTGGCCGTAGACATAGGCACCTCGAAGATTGTTGTTCACCTCGTAAACCTTGAAAATGGCAAGATTGAGAGAGTAGCCTTCGCAGAGAACCCCCAGCTTAGCTATGGAGAAGACATAATGTCGAGGATGTCCTATGCAAACATCGGCCCCGAGAATTTGCAACGGCTACACTGGCTTTTGATAGACGCAATAAATAGCCTAATCGAGAAAGTTGTCTCAGAGGCAGGTGTTTCCAGCGAGGACATATACGAGGCAGTAATCGTTGGCAACACGGCTATGCACCACTTTTTCCTGGGCCTGCCCACCCGCTACCTGTCCTCCTCTCCGTTTACACCCGTAATCACTAGGAGCTATAGTCTTGAAGCTCGAGAAGTCGGCCTGAAGATAAACAGGCGTGGAAAGGTAACTGTACTGCCAGTGATAGCAGGCTATGTTGGTGCAGACGCAGTTGCAGACGCCCTCGCAATAGGTCTCGTCGAAAAAAGCGAAGACATTCTCCTGGTGGACATAGGTACAAACACTGATATATTTGCAGGAAACGCTGAGGACTATGTAACTTGCTCCACGCCATCTGGACCAGCCCTAGAAGGGGGACACATAACTTTCGGGATGAAGGCTGTTGAGGGGGCGATAGAAAGGGTAACAATTGATGAGGGTGGAGACGTAGAATACAGAACCATAAACAATGCCCCTCCGAGCGGCATATGCGGCTCTGGAATTATAGACGCTGTTGCCCAACTATTCCTGCGGGGCATAATAGATAAGCGTGGAAAATTTGTCGGGGGATCGGCAACTGAGAGACTTATCAGAGACGAAAAGGGCCGCGGATATGTAATTGCTTGGAGCAACGAGACAAGCATTGGGAAAAACATAGTGTTGTGGGAAAAGGACATTAGCGAGTTCCTGCTTGCAAAGGCCGCGATATATGCGGGAATATCGATAGCATTAAAGAGAAGAAAACTGGATCCAGAAAACCTTAGCGAGGTTCTCATTGCCGGCTCCTTCGGCTACCACATAGACCCATTCCACGCGAAGGTTGTCGGGATGATCCCAGACGTAGAGCTGGAAAAGATAAAATTCGTTGGTAACACGGCGATAGCTGGCGCTGATCTAGCACTACTTTCGAGAAAGGCACGCGAAGAAGCAGAAATAATTGCCAAGCGAGCAAGATACTTCGAGCTCTCCCTGGATCCCCTCTTCAACAAAGAATTCGCTTATGCGTTACAACTGCCTCATCGGGAACTGGAAAGATTCCCAAGCATCGCTGAAATAGTTGCGAGAAAGGATTTGTGAGGTCTCATCTAGATGGAAAAACTTTATATAGGTAAAACATATCGGTTACTGATATGCACATATTCATGGGTAGATTTGCGAAAAATCCTCTCACGTTAACAATCCTATCCCTATTACGGAGACGTCCCATGACAGGAATCGAGATAATCGAAGAAATAGAAGCAATGACGCTTGGCTTCTGGAAACCTTCTCCTGGAGCCGTATATCCAACACTAAAGCTCCTAGAAAAGAATGGGCTTGTGAGGCACGAGGAGAAGGGATGGCAAAAGGTCTACTATTTGACAGACAAGGGAAGACTAGAGCTCGAGAAGATGTGCATGCCTGGGCAACCTGAGACATTGGAGGATGTCTTGAGTATAATAGAGGGCTACGTTGAATACCTCAAGGAGTCAGGTTTGGCACTGAAGGTATCGGCCGAGTCGAGAGAAAAACTAAAGAAAATAGTTGAAGAACTTGCTAAGCTTTCGTCTTCTGCGCAGTAACGATAAATATATTAATATCGGTAAACGATAAGGTCCGATTAACATGTGGACGCTTAAAAACAAAAACAGATTTGCTGCCATAGCCACTGCCGTGCTTCTCGTTATCTCCGTCTCAACTTTTTCTCAACCGGTGACCAAGGGTACCCTCGGGAGCAAGGTCGTTGTCTTTACCTTGGAAGGCATCAATGTACTGGACAGTAGCTATCCCGCCAGCGTTGTACAGGTAACAGTCTCGTATTTTGGAACATATACCTTGCTAGGCTCATCCATGCAACTAAAGATTACCTGCGGCAACTCTACATATACAACGGACCCCGTTAGCTTGGGTTCCTGGCGTCCATCAACACAGAAAATTGCTACCTTCACAGTGGACACAACCAAGCTAAGTTCCAATTGCCAGAGCGAAATAGTTATTTCCTGGAGCGACTCGTGGGACGATTCCCTAAAAATGAATACAGGATACGGTGGGACAACATCTCTAGACACGACTCTCACGGCTTGCTGGGGAGAACAGCTACAGGTCTCCCTGAATCCACAGCCCACGTATTTGTCCTCTGTTAACCCTGTCTTCCTAACGGTCGTGAACAGTGGACAAAGTAGCGTTGACAATTTAGTGATTACGATTATTCCCCAAGGCTCCCTACTGCTTAACACGTCGATACCCACGGTACTAGAGGTTGGCCGGCTAGATCCCGGCATGAAAAAGAGCCTGCCCCTACAAATTATTCCTCAAAGCAACTTTCCATCTCTAGCAGTAACACTCAGCTACACTGACTGTATGGGAAACAAGAAGACATCTTCCCTCCAAATCCCATTCTATGCAACAACAGGCCAAAGCATACTCGTAGTCCCCGAGCCGTCTGTCCTCGCTTCGGGCCAGGCCTCCAACGTCAACCTAAAGGTGATAAATGCTGGAAACGTTCCAATAAAGAACCTTAACATTATACTGAGCCTCCAAAAAAGCCCGCTAAGCATTTCTCCGGCAATGCTCAGCATCGGTGATCTCCGGCCAGGAGAAGTAAAAACAATACCGATTTCCGTGTCTGTCCCAACGACGGCCTCAAGCAGCGAGACTGTCTCGTACCAGGCCCTATACACTGTTGAAGGCGGCGGAGTCGTAAATACGGCTGGAACATTCTCCTTCTATATTGCACAAACCTCTAGGGTAACAATAACTTCGACAGACATTGTGCCACAGAGCCCGCAGGTAGGGGGAAACGTCATTGTCGCAGTGGGACTCATAAACGACGGCTCTTTCCCAGTATACGGAGTAAACGTTTCTGCAACGGCATCTCAGGGACTAGCACCTCTAAGGTCAACCTACACGTATCTGGGACAGCTCAATCCACAGGTCTTAACGTCTCTACCATTCAGCTTCAAGGCTACACTGGAAGGAGTCCAGGAGGTAAAATTCATTGTAACATACAGGGATGCCTATGGCAGAGTCATGAACACCGAAAGAACAGTCTTAATAAATGTCTCCCCGGCTACAACAAGTAGCTCTACTCAGCAAGCCTCCAATTTCAGAGACAATTCTTTACTCATAGCCCTTACACTAATAATCATTGTAGCGGTTGCATTTGCCGCATATAGGAGAAGGGCTAAAAAGTAGGGGTTAGCTAATGAACCTGTCTGACTATTTCTATATTTCCTATACAAGCATCAAGGAAAAGAAGGGAAGAGCCGTAGGAGCCGTTCTCGGAGTACTTATAGCCGTTCTTGCCCTAAGCCTCGCTCTAGGGGTTGGGGAAAGCTTCCAGAAAGCATTTGTCGAGCAGCTACAGTCAACCATAGCGGCAGATAGTGTATTTGTTATAGGTGGACCAACCGGGTTAACAGATGCAGACATAGCCTACTTCAAAAGCATACCTGGCGTTAGGAACGCACATGGCATCCTCATGGCTTCTGGAACTGTTTATACCGAGAAAGGGGAGCAACAAGTAAGCATAGTAGCTGTAGATCCAGACTTCTTGCCGAGATACCTCGGCGTGTCAGACATGAGGAAAGCTGTAGCTGAGGGCGAATCCTTTCCAAAAGGGCTGGGGGTCTTAGCCTCATATAACCTTTGGATGGACCCGGGAACCGGCAGGAAGCTACTTGATGTCGGGTCGACTCTTACAGTGAGGGTTAGCGGAAAAACGATCCAGCTGTTTGTCACAGGCCTCCTTGAACAGACAAGCTCCTCCATGTCTATGGGGCACGAGTTCCAGACAGCAACAATCTACATGGACCCCGACGCTTACTTCACGTTTATAGGTAAAACGAGGAACTATCCAGTAGCCATAGTCCTAGTAGATGACCTCAACAGGCTAGACGCGATCACCGAGAACATTAGGGCTCTGGCTCCGCCAGGTGCAAGAATCATCTCTGCCGCGGCCATGGTGAAACAGTTTACCATGCTTGTAGGCGCGCTACAAGCATTTGTTGCAATTATATCTGCGGTTGGGATGGGCGTGACGGCGCTCTGGATCTTTGACAGCACGACGATAAGCGTGACCCAGAGGACAAAGGAAATAGGCATCCTCAAGGCGCTTGGATATACAAGCAGAGACATCTTGATAATTTTCCTTCTAGAGACTGCAATCGTCTCCTCGATAGGCGTGTTCATCGGCCTTTCCCTTGCCTATATGGCTTCCAACTTCATGAAGGTCTCTGCATTCGGAATAGTAATTTCCCCCGTCTTGTCTCTGAACACCATTCTGCTGGCCGCCCTTCTACCACTTGCTTCAAATGTTTTGGCGGCATTCATACCTGCAAGGAGGGGCGCTTCGCTGAACCCTGTAGAGGCGTTGAGGTATGAGTGAAATTATCAGGCTCGAGGAAGTCTGGAAGATCTACGGTAAACCACCTAGCGAGACAATAGCGCTGGGAGGAGTCTCGCTGACAGTCAGGAAGGGCGAGTTCTTCGCAATAGTTGGTCCAAGCGGTAGCGGGAAGACAACTATGTTGCACTTGATTGGGGGCCTAGACAGGCCCACGAGGGGCAAGATATATGTCGACGGTACAGAGCTGACGGCAATAAGGAGCGACTCTGAGCTGAGCAGGTACAGGAACAAGACTGTTGGCTTCGTATTCCAGCTTTTCTACCTTATACCTAGGCTGAACGTCCTCGAAAATGTAGAGCTACCACTAGTGAAGCGCGGTATGCCTAAGGCCGAGAGGAGGAGGCTAGCCCTGGAAGCGCTGAGGACAGTCGGGATAGAGATGCTTGCATACAAGTACCCAACACAGCTAAGCGGTGGAGAACAACAAAGAGTAGCAATTGCTAGAGCCATCGTTGGTAGCCCAAGGGTTTTGCTAGCGGACGAGCCGACAGGGAACCTCGACGCGGCGAACAGCCAAATAGTTATGGATCTCTTCAAGAGGCTTAACCGAGAGCTAGGAATGACAATAATAATGGTTACCCACAACCTCGAGCTTATATGGAACTGTGACAGAGTTGCCCGGATGTATAGTGGGAAACTCTTGGGCATCTATACTCCTGAAAAGTACAGCGAGCTCATAGCCAGCTTTGTCAAGAAAGGCCAGCAAGAAACCTAGTGATGTCGCTTTTCTTCTTTCTCTCCAGCGTCTCAATTATTCTCCTGATGAGCTCGTCCCACGCTATAGCGTCCCGTAAAGCCCATTGAACTATAAAACCGGTAGCCTCCTTAAGCATAGACATAAACATCTGCCAAGACACACCCTCGTGCCTAAGCGTCTCGCCCCAGTGGCTCCAAAGATACCTTGCCAATATGTTCCCCGTCCACACGGCTAGATTGTCTCCTTCCTCGCCCGGGCCCAGCGCGGAGCGAAGAGTCTTTATCTTTGCCTTTATGTCTACGGGCTCTGAAGGCACACTCAGCCTGTATTCATATGACAATATGAGCCCCAAGAGTCAATGATAAGCATAGAAATTAAATTAACGTGTAAAAAGTGAAAGAAAAAAAATTGTTTTAGGTACTGAAGGAAACCTTGACCCCGAAGAAGTCCTTCACGTGCGGCTTAAACATGTACCAAAGTATCAAGGCAGCGATCAACAATCCGATAAGCGACGTGGGGTCTCCCCTGGCTGTTCCAGCCAATCCGCTTAGAAGCCCCAACGCTTCAAGGATCACTGTTAGCCACCATGCCCATCCCTTGCCCGTCCAAAGCCCCCAGCCAACCACGAGCCCTATCAAACCAGCGATGAGGAAGCCTATTCCTAGGGCACCAACTAAAACAGAAAATATTGGTGGCAGGCCCGATGCGATTTGTGCCATTATAGGTCCGGCAGCAATGAAAACTATCCCTAATAGGATTGCTAGTCCTCCACCAATAAAGTTGAGTAGGGCAAGGACAGTTATTCCAGTTGGTCTTTGACGCGGCGGCGGAGGAGGAGTAAAAGCTATCTGTGCTCCGGGTTGCATATTTCTATCAATATATTTTTATTTTACCTGTATTTAACACTTTTGGCTTTAAAAATTTTTTAATGCAGGACGTCGTTATTTTCAATGGAAAATATCGGCTTTTAATACAATTAATTAAAATACATGTACATAAATGATATTTAAGATTCATCATTATTATCATTAATGCCTATGCTACAACCAAAAGATATTATAGAAAAGCAGTTGCACGGACTTCGAGAAGCATTGAACCGCGAGGCACAACTTATGCCAGAAGCCGACACTTATTCTTGTTCGCGAAAAGCCCGAACTCACGTATATTTCTAGGGAGACAAAAGCCAGATGCATATGTGGCCACGAAAAAGATATCGAGCCATATACTTGTCCAAGCTGTGGGAGGCAGGGACGCGGCAACTTCGAGGTCTATGTTGCCCCTGGAAGCTCTGTAAGGGTCTATGTCTGTAAGAACTGTGGTCACAGGTTTGCAGAGATACAGGATACGGGTCTAGGCGAGAAAGAGCTCCAGGTACTACACGGGGCTATTAGGCTCCTTCTAAGAGAAGTGGAGCTCTCTAGCCATGAAACTGGGTAGAAACAAGTTATAGTTGGGCTCCCTCTCTTGGTCAAAAAATTATTCTTTCTGGATGCGTATAAATGTTGAACCTATTATTCCTAGCGAAGCCTATCAGAGTTATACCGTTCTGCTCGGCGACCTGTATTCCCTGAAGGGTGGGAGCCGCCTTTGATGCTACAAGCCTTACCCCCACCGAGGCAAGCTTCTCGACGATGCTCTTTGTGAGCCTACAGGACACGGCAAATCCCACAGCTGAGGGTTCAATATTTGACTTTGCCAGGAACCCTATACACTTGTCCACGGCACAGTGCCTGCTAACGTCCTCAACATGGAACAATACTTCGCCGCTTGGCATAAAGCAAAGCGCACAGTGAAAAGCCCCCGTTTCCCGAAAAGCCGAACCCCTAGTGTACAAAGCCTCGACAGCAGAAATTATCTTTTCGACAGGGAACCTGGCTTCCCTCCTCGTGAAGACCGCCTCAACCAGCTCTTCATCCACCTTTATCTTTCCATTCTCAATCCTTATTTGTGTAGGAGACTTAGGCTTTGAGCTCCGCTCTGCTAGGAAGCCGTAGGCCAGCTCCTCTATATTATTTGGAGAACACATGTACGAAGCCTGCCTGGACCCATTTATATAAAGCTCGTATTCCTCCTCAACTGCAATCTTGTCTCTGCACCTCTCTGTTTTGCCCCCCCTGGAAACAAAGTATCTCCCGCTCCACTATCATTGAGACTTGTTGGTAAATGCTTGCTATATAACTGTTAAACCCCCTTTATCGCTACTAAGGCTTTTATATGGGTGAAAAGTTTTATCCAGGTAACAAAACTGTTACCACGATAAAACAATGAAGATATACGAGATACGCGACCATGCCCTGTCCAGCGGCAGGCTAGTTTACAGCATAAGGCAACTAGCAAAGGATCCATAGCGTTTACGCATGACACATTCATCATTGCCTCACAGCTCATAGAGCCGTCATACGTGTCAATGCACTCGGCCCTCTACCTAAGAGGCCTCATAGACCAGGTCTCAAGCACAGTGGAAGCAGTGACTACTAAGCGTCCAGCCTGGCTACGTGAGCTCGGTATAAGGTACAGGAAAATAAGTGGGAAACTCTTTTTCGGTTACGAGCGCCTAGCTAGGGCTAATAGCTACGTGTTCGTCGCTACTCCCGAAAAAGCTGTGCTAGACACTGTGTATTTCGGTGGGAGCCCAGACCCCAGCGTTTTGAACCAGCTTGACAAAGAGAAAATCCTCAAAATCTCGGAGGCATTCCTTGGCCTTCGGAGCTACCGCACCAAGAGAGTGGCGAGGTGGATAAAATGCTACGTGGAGAAGAAATAATAAAGATAGCCAGGCTGAGAAAGCTGGAGCCTTGGCAGGAGGAGAAAAGGTACCTCCAAGCACTAATATTTCCACAAACAAAGCAAGAGAGATACCTGAAGCTCTAAGGCTATTCGGAGCCGAAAGCACAGCGGAGGTACTAAAAGATGACATATACACATTGACTATACGTGTAGCTGTCAAGGGGCCGCTCTACAGGACAGAAAAAGACACCAGCTATGTACGCCTAGATATCAGCATAGGGAAAAACCATTGCTAAAACCTATAAGTGTCAGGCTGGACGAGCCCCTATATGGCATACCCATTGTATACCTTTGGGGCCTAGACCTAAAAGAGGCACTGGCAGAAAAGTTGAGGGCCTTCTACGTGAGGAAAAGCCCACGAGACCTCTACGACGCATGGTTCCTCATACACAGAGGCATCAGCATAGACTTGGGGCTACTTGAAGCAAAGCTACAGTTCTACAACCTCAGTTTTAGCACAGAAGAATTCTTCTCAGCAGTCACACAGATAGAAGACAGCTGGAGAGCAGAGATGGAACCGTTAATCATTGGCTCACTGCCCAGCATCTCAGAGGTCAAAAACACATTTTTACAGGTGCTCGGCAAATAAAAACCCGCGAAAAAATTCAATCACTTCCCCAAACATGTAGCAAACAGTTTTAATATGAGCTATGCGTAACCAGAAAACGTGTCAAGGCAACCTATCTTTATTCTACGTGACCCACTAAAATGCTCAGGCTGCAGGCTCTGCGAAGTTGCATGTAGCCTAAAACACGAGGGAACAGTCTGGCCAGAGGCAAGCAGAATAAGGGTATTCGAGTTCTTCCCAGGAGTAGACGTCCCACACCTCTGCACACAGTGCAGGGACTATCCATGCGTGAAGGCATGCAAGTACTCAGCCCTGAGGGTAGACGACTCTACTGGGGCAGTGCTAGTCGACGAGGAGAAATGCACGGGCTGTGGAGATTGTGTACGTGCATGCCCGGGAAAGGTCATGAGGCTACACCCGAAGACGAGAAAGGCACTTGTATGCGACCTCTGCGGGGGCGAGCCAGAATGCGTAAAGGCTTGCCAAGAAGCGGGCTACGGGGCCCTGAGGGTCGTGCCCTACCGGAGCGTATCCTTCAAGATATACTCTACCCTGCCCGAGGCCGTAGCACAAAGGCTCTACGAGACAATGTATGGTGGTGAGAAATGAACATACCCGGCTATAACGGGAAAATACTAGAGGTAGACCTCTCAAGAGACAAAGACAGGGTAATAGAGCTCGACGAAGAGACAGCCTACAAGTTCATAGGGGGCAGGGGCCTAGCTGCGTACATCCTCTGGAAAGAGCTCGGGCACAAGTGGGAACAAGTGGACCCGCTGGGGCCCGAAAACCTCCTACTATTCCTGACAGGTCCCCTGACCGGCTACTATCCAGGCGTAAAGCTCGCTGTCTCGGGCAAGTCTCCTCAGACAAACGGCGTCGTGGGCTCTGTAGTGTCAAGCGAGCTTGCAATCGAGCTACGGGCCGCAGGCTACGACGGCCTCATAGTAAAGGGAGCCTCGAAGGACCCCGTATACATCTATATAGAGGGAGAAAAGGTCGAGGTTAGGTCTGCAGAGCACCTATGGGGCCTCAGGGGCAGGGAAACGTTCCAGAAGCTCTTCAGCGAGGTCTGGGGCGAGCTCAAGAGGAAAAACCTTGCCCACGTGGGCTTGACAAAGGAGCCCTCCTTCGTCTACATAGGGCCAGCCGGAGAAAATATGGTCAGGACAGCCGCTGTAATGGCAAAGCTTACACATGCAGCGGGCTACGGCGGGTACGGGGCTGTAATGGGGTCCAAGAAGCTCAAGGCCGTGGTAGCCAAGGGCTTTGGGCCCATGCCGCCGGCCAAGCACCCAGAATGGGTAAAGCTACTGGTAAGGGAGGCGTGGAACAGGCTGAACCAGAACATTTTCTGGAAACAGTGGGGGACAAGCAGCGGTGGATACGAGGTAGCAAACCTTACGAGTAGCGAGCCGATAAGGAACTGGCAGGAAGAGTGGCACGATGCCAGGACAATGGGCGTAAACAACTATGAGGCACACTGGGTCAAGAGGTACTGGGGAGACTATGGCTGCCCATCAACATGTATGAAGATCTCGAGGCTAATCGGTGGGAAATACAATGGTACAGTTACGGACGGGCCGGACTACGAGCTACAGGCGTACCTAGGCCCCAACCTCGGCGTCTTCGAGCCTAGGGGAAACATATACCTCTCGAGCCTAGCAGACGACCTAGGCCTGTGCGGCATACAGACAGGAAACGTTGCCGGCTTCGCCGCCGAGCTATGCGAGAAGGGGATCCTCACAAGGGAAGAGGTAGGCTTCGACCTGAAATGGGGAGACACCGAGGCGTTCGCAAGGCTACTCGAGGCAATAGCCTACAGGAAGGGCATAGGAGATATACTAGCAGAGGGAGTAGCAAGGGCCGCAGACAAGCTGAGCAAATTAAAGGGACAAGACCTGTCGCGCTACGCCGTACACGTAAAGGGTATAGGCATAGGTGCCCACGGCGCGAGGAGCGGAAAAGACTTCCCACAGGCTTTTACCTATGCTGTAGGCGTACAGGGAGGAGACCACACAAGCCCGCCAAGGTTGCCAGTAGAGAAGGCTTGGGGCGAGTTCACAGCTGCATTTGAGGACTCCGCGGTCATATGCTCCTTCAACGCCGTAGACGACCTGCCATACCAATTCCTGACAGCAATAACAGGCTGGGAAATCTCTAGCGAAAAATGGTTCAGGGAGCACGCCAGGAGAATAGTTTCCCTCCAGAGAGTGTTACTCCTCCTCGGAGGGCCAGACCTCTATTGGGACCCCAGGATACACGACGACAACCCGCCCAGGTTCTACGAGCCACTTCCGTCTGGGCCATTCAAGGGCAAGGCAGTGGATAGGACAGAGCTCGAGAAACAGAAAAAAGAGTACTTCGACTACCTTGGCTGGGACCAGTACGGCATACCTCGGGACGAGACACTAAAAGAGCTCGGGATAAGCGAGCTCTCAGAGGCAACTAGGCGCATAAGGAACAGGCTAAAGCTAGAGTAGGGAATCAAGGATGTCCATGGGAGACGCTAGAGGAATGAAGATAGCAGTCGTAGCGCACTGCATACTAAACCAGAACACCGTGGCCCCAGGTCTAGCCAGCCACAAGGGAACAGTCGAATCACTAGTAAAGCTACTCGTAGACAAGGGATACGGCATAGTACAGCTACCCTGCCCAGAAGCAACATACCTAGGCATGAACCGCTGGTGGATGACCAAAAACCAGTACGACACACCAAACTACAGGGCACACTGCAGACACATCCTAGAGCCAACACTAACCCTACTCCAGGAGCTCACAGGCAAGGGCGCCCAGTACATCGTCATAGGCATAAAGGGAAGCCCCTCCTGCGGAATATACACAACAACCAAGGGCGAGTGGCGCGGCGACCCATCGACAGCAACAGGCACACAGACAACAAAGGCGAGCGAACCTGGCCTATTCATGGAGGAACTATTCGCACAGATCAAGTCGAAAGGAATAAAGGAGCCCACCAAGGTACTCGAAATAAGCCACGAAGAAATAAGCAAAAAAGGACTACCAAAAGAAATAGCCAACCAGCTGTAATTTTTCTTTCTACTAGTTAATCTCTTCTCCAAGGTTTTCTCATAAGATAAATTCTCTGCGTAGTATAGATTCAAACATGAAAACTTCTTCTATACAATCTTTTTTCTAATCCATTACCACACGAATAATGCGATTTCAAGAAAACACTTGGAAATGTTGTTTGATTTTTCAGACAATTTTTGGGTGCTATGGAGTTGGGCGTAAGAGCATTAGGGCGTATAGTGTTAAGAAGGATACTGTGGGGACGGTTATGTTGTCGTCTAGCCTTATTTTCCCGACGTATTCAAACTTTTCGACTATGCTTCCTAGGAGTGCCGAAAGTATTCCTGGTATGCCGAAGCCCATGACGATGGCCATTGCGGCTGAAACGATGAACATTGCTAGGTTGCCGCTCCAATGCTTCACCCTTCTCTTGAAGAGCTTGTTTCTGACTATGCCTGTGACCCCGTCTCCTACGGCCATTATGAGGAGTGGTAGGGCTGGGAAGAGGAAGGGGTTCTGGAAGCCTAGCTGTTTGCCCGCGTACCAGCCAAGGGCTGTGAATATGCCCCAGGCTATGCAGAAGTCGACCTCGTAGATGTTTTCGGGGTCCTGGAACCAGTACATCAGTTTGCCTGTCTTGTGTGGGAGGTATGTTAGGAGTGCGAGGACGAGTGCCATTATGAAGGGCATTAGTGGGGAGGAGAATATTGGTAGGTATGCTATAATTACCGATACTGCGCCTCCAGCAAGTATGTGTATGACTTTTCTAGCATAGTATATTGCTACGCGTTGGGGGTTTCCCCTTTTTACAAAGAAGTTGTAGGTGGCTTTGGCAATGACTGTTACAACGAACATTACCCATGCAAAGAGGCCTAGCGTCCAGAGTATTTCGCTGGTTGTGACCATGTGTAGGATTGCTTTGAGGTAGAATATAAATTTTTGTCGAAAGAAGATACGTTATTTGGCATAGTTTCTTATTTGTGGCTCAAAAACTTTGAACACAATTTACGTCGCAATGGCATTTAGGTGGCAAACGGTTTAAATATTTTTTGACAGTAAAGAAATACGTGAGCGAGGAAAGCATCCGTTTATCCACAGGTCTTTCTACGATCTACAGGAAGTGGATTCCCCAGGGAGACCCGAAGGCGATCATAGTTGGTGTACACGGCTTCGCAGAGCATACGGGCCGCTACCATAATCTTGGAAACTTTCTAGCACAAAACGGGTACGCGCTCTACATGTATGACTTACGGGGCCACGGCAAAAGCCAAGGAGAAAAAGGCTACATCGACAAATTCGAAAACTTTGTAGAAGACACCGTCGCATTTTTTGAGAGTGTTAAGACATTTTTCCCAAACAAGAAGGTATTCCTCCTTGGACACAGCATGGGCGGCCTCATAGCTGTTCATACCGCCAGCGTTCTAGGAGACAAAATAAACGGGCTGATAACGAGCGGCGCCGCTGTCCAGCTGGAGGCATCTACCAGGGACAGAATAATGGTCTCGTTGATGAGCAAGATGGCTCCAAAGTCTAGGGTGAAGTTGCCCGTTAAGGTTGAGTGCCTGTCAACGGATCCAGAGGTGGGCAAGAGGTACATTGAGGACCCCCTTGTACTAAAAGAGGTGACGATGAAGCTTCTATTCGAGTTTTCCCGCGGGGTCTTGGGTGCCAGGGATGCCATTCAAAAGATAAGGGTCCCGGCGCTTGTGATGCATGGGTCTAGGGACTGCCTTGTCCCTGTTGAGGCTTCTAAGATGCTTTTTGAGGGGCTAGGCGTACAGGACAAGACCCTAAAGATTTATGATGGTATGCTACACGAGATCTTCAACGAAGTTGAGAAGGAAAAAGTGTTCAGGGATCTGGCTGACTGGCTGAACAAGCATGTGTAAATCTCTTCTCATGAAAAAATCTTAAATCATTTTTCTTTGTTTCAGACACGTGTACACGGAAAAACTTGCCCAATTTTTGGGGGGTAAACCTAAGATTATCATGTGTATCTCTGTTTTCCACCTATTGCTTGGCCTTCTCGGCTTTGTATCTGGTATAATCTTTCTTACATGTTTTTCCTACAAAGTTGAAAACGCAATTATGGGAATAACTGCACTCCTAGCAAGTTTCTTTGGACTTGTCGTCGGGACAAGCCTCTTGATTGGCGGCTCGTGGGCATGGTGGCTAACATTTATCATCGAAGCCATGGTACTCATAGTCAGTGTTTCGACTATTCTCGTGGGAGACCTATGGGGCCTTCTCGGCGTATTATACTCTCTAGCTGTGTTTCTCATCCTCGCCAAGCGAGATATAAGGAGGTATTTTGGGGTAGAAAAGAAAAATTGATGACACGCTTGCCGAAAAGGTCTCGTTTACATTTAATTTGACTGCCATATTTGCAAAAAACATTTAGGGGAATAAAACGATTCTATTTTGTGAGCATATCTCGTCTAGATTTAAGGGGGACTATTAGCCCCCAGGACAAGGAAAAGAGCGACTTCCTGCTTATACCTATGGATGTCCCTTCTGGCGTAAAGTCCATCGTAATAGAGTACAGCTACAGGGCAAAAGACACTGGGGTATGCGAAATAGACATCGGCCTGTTTTCTCCTGGCAGGGTAGACTTCCCTGCTGAGCCAGAAGCCTTTAGGGGGTGGAGCGGGACAGCAAAAAAGAAGATAGTAGTTGGGGAACGCTATGCTACTCCTGGCTACCTTCCCGGCGAGGTAAAGCCTGGAACGTGGCACATTGTCCTTGGGCTTTACAAGGTTCCGTCATGTGGCTGCGACTACGCTATTTCCGTGGATATGAGGGGCTTCGAGGAGGAATATACATACAGGAGAACAACAAGCACATCCGTTCCGTATGGTGGAGTAAGGTGGTACAAGGGAGACCTTCACACGCACTCGGTTCACAGTGATGGGGATGCTGAGGTCTGGGAGATAGCTGAAAAGGCCCGCGAGAAGGGTCTAGACTTTGTCGCACTTACGGATCACAATACTATCAGCCACGTGCGGGAATGCCTGGAAATTGGGGGGCCGGTGAAAATCTTTCCCGGGATGGAGATAACCACGTATTATGGGCACATGAACCTGTTTGGTGTGCGGAAATGGATAGACTTCCGCGCGAGAACTGAGAGTGATATGACCAAGATAATAGAGCTGGCCGAGAAGTATGGCTACATCGCGTCAATCAATCACCCAAAGCCGGACTATCCTTGGCTGTTGGGGAACTGGGAAAAAGTCTGGGTGATGGAGGCTTGGCAGACAATGTGGGAGTACTTTAACTATCTCTCCCTGAGGAAGTACGTCGAGCTTCTTAGTAGCGGTAGAAACGTGGTCGCTATTGGTGGGAGCGATGCCCACAAGATAAGGCACGAGGAGGGGATCCCCAGGCTGGGCGAGCCGACAACATTGTTATACATGGAGAGCTTGACGGAGGAGGCATTCCTCGATGCGATCAGGCAGGGAAGAGTGGTAATAACAAGCGGGCCTAATGGACCCCTGATTGAGTACGAGGCCGAGGGCAACGGCAAACGGGCAGGCATAAAGACCACGAGGATAATAGCCAGAGCTGACAAGCTAAGAGTAAAGGTTGAGGGAGGCAACAACTCTCTACTCTTATTTCTTACAGCCAGGGGGCCAATCAAGGTCGACCTAATAGAAGACAACTTGTATACGAAAGATATACCAATAATGCTCACAACTGAAGATGTTTTCGCCCTGCCCCTACTCATGGACCCAGACTATCCCACCGACGACCCTCTGTCAGAAGAGGCAGTCGTCAAGGCAATGGCAAACCCACTCCTATTAAAGGAAACTCGTTAGAAAACAACCTTCCTATTTTGGTTTGGTAGACCAAGGGTATAAGTAAAGGGCCACGTTAACAACATTTTAGAGTAAATCTTTAGTAATAATGGAGTCAGGGTAAGTTATTTATCCTTGGTCTAATATGTATTACCAAAGGGTTAAACAAAAACTGAAAGTGGGCCCAAAGGGACAAATAATTATCCCAAGATATTTAGGGAAAAATATGGCATCAAAGAAAGCGGATACGTTATTGTAGAGGCAAGGGAAAACGAGCTAGCCATTTTGAGGGCTCCAAGTATTAATGAGGCACTTGTATGGGTAAGGCAGAGAAGAAGACGGCTCAAGGCAAAACAGGCTAAACTCGGGGATCTCGAAGAAGTAGACCTAATCTAACGTAATTAAATGCCGTAATATCCATTGTCCTTCTTGATATAGAAAAATGCTACTTTGAGTCATCTATCTAAGCTCTGGGCTTAGAGAAGAGTTTTTGAAGAGGCTTGGACATATTTGGCATTTTGTCGGGTCTATGTCCGGTACAAGAACACGGTGCACATTGCAGAAATACTTGTGGGACAAAAAGTAGAGCACAATGCGGTATATTTGTTCCTCTACTTGTTCCTTTGACATGCCCATAGATTTCTCGGCGAGTTGAGATATAAGCATGGTTACGTCCCTGTAGGGGGTTAGGTCGAGCATGTTGCCTCTTTGCCCAGCTATGTAACGGGTAACGAGCGAGGACGATATGCCGACGAGTTCTACTATTCTGCGCCTGTCTACGCCTCTTTTGTAGAGCTCGAGGACGAGCTGTCTCCTTACTGCGGGCTCGATGTACCGGTATGCAAGTTCAAATATGCTTCTCATGGCTAGAGTACCACTACTTTCTTTAATATTTCGTCTCTGTTATTAAGAATTTCAGTGAAGTCTTCGACTATCTCCAGGATGCCTACTAGCTGTCCATTCGAATCGTTTACCCTAGAAACAATTACTCGGAGTATCCTGTCTCCCATCCTGGTCCAGAAGACCCTGTATCTCTCTTGGCCTCGCTCTAATTTTTCGACGTTTAGTTTCACATAGTTTTCGAGCCTTGGTGGGTGGCAGAACTCTAGCCTCCTGCCAATAATTGTTTTCGCCCTGGGGAACCCTTCTGCTGTCTCGCTCTTGGTGAATAACCTGACTCGCCTGTTTGTGTCGGCAAAGGTTATCTCTAGTGGAAGAGCCTTGAATATGCCTTCTAATTCAACTTTGTCCAGGAAACCCGTCGACAGGTTTAGGTCTCCATCTCGGTTTACTTGATAGTCGTCTGGCACCAGTTTTTCGGCGACGACTTGTCTGAATTCTTCGGGAACCCTTGCTAGCTGTTCATCTGTTATTATAGGCTTGATTTGGTAGGGCAGTACGGGCTCAACGTTAGGTTTCCAAGCATGTATGTCGACATCCACAATGTAGCCGAATTCGCCGGCAATTTCGTGTATCGCAACCCACTCTCCTTCGCCAAGCAATGTCCAGAGTGCTGGGAACAGAATCTTGGCTTCTCGAAAAGCCAAGTCCTGTATTTCACGGGAGAGCTCTAAGAGGCGGCCAGCAAGGTTTTTGTGGTCTATAGCTTCTTTGCTCTTCAGCTTGGAATCGATCTCTGTTGACAATTCACGTAGTTTGCGGAGTGCTTGGTCTTCTCTTCCCCAGAGGACTCTTGGAACAGCGATGATGCCCCTCCTCTCAAGGTAGGGAAAAACTATCATCTGGAGCTTCCTGTAATGTAGCCTCAACTTTTTCAGGTCACCTAGAATCCTGTTAATGTTTTCCAGAAGACCAGGAGTCCTGGCCTGATCTGCCGCCAATAGAGAGGAGGCATACATTCCAAGGATCTCGGCCCTCTTTGCAATCCAGTCGTTTTCCTTCATTAGGAGGTCCAGTGGATGACCACTGGGCACACCTTGTAGTGTCCTGGTTTCGAGTGACTCCCTGAAAAGCTCTACATGTAGATCGCACAGTTTAAGTATATCGTTCACCGACACAAGTCCTTCTCTTACTAGCTGTTGTTCCAGGAATGGTATCTCCAAGGGTGAAACCTGTCTAAGAAGATCTGAATATTGTTCCTTTAGCTCCTGGACGCTTTTCCCCTCATGCAATAGCTTGATAATTGTTTTCAAGGTCTCTATCTTTTCCAAATTTGTTGACACGTGTCATCGCCAACAATAATGAATTAGAGTCAAATATATAAAGTTGACGCACGTCAACAACCTAGACAAGCGAACTACTTCAGCTTATAATGACGCTCCACAGAAGAGGAAGAAATAGGGGATCCCAAAAAACATGTTATTAAAAATATATGTATGAAAAACGATATTCAAGTCTAGGAATATTAATATTTTTACATAATCATTTATATTGATTAATAACAAACAATATATTGTATGACCGATACAACCAGCAGAACCAGTTTAAGCCGCAGAGAATTCCTCAAGGCCGCTGGGATCGTCGGCGTAACAGCAACCATGTCCACACCTACACTTAGGCTTCTCAAGCCCCAAACACAGAGAACTGAAGCCCAGGGAGAGGAGAAGTGGGTTCCCACAATATGCATGATGTGTCCTGCAGCGTGCCAGCTATTGGTTAGGGTTAGAGACGGCAAGATTGAGAAGATTGAGGGTAATCCAAAGGGGCCTATAAACCTTGGTAAAATATGTGCGAGGGGCCAGTCTGCACTGTTTAGGACATATAACCCGGACAGGCTGAAAAAGCCGCTTATCAGGAACGACCCCGGACAGAGGGGCAGTTTCACCGGCTTCACGGAGGCAAGCTGGGACCAGGCGCTCGACGCTGTGGCTTCTCACTTGAAGAAGCTGATCTCTGAGGGAAGAATAAAGGAAGTTGCCATGATCGGGGGCTGGCCCCTCTGTCTCTACCTTGAGCCTTTAATGAAGGCCTTTGCAGAAACTATTGGCACTCCCAATGCTATAGGAATACCCGGAGGGGCATGCTTCTTCCCCAAAGCTTTCGGATGGTCTAGTGCTATCGGTGTAGGCACTCACGCTCAGATCCTCACAGACTACGAAAACATAAAGTATCTCGTTGTTATAAGGAGAAACTTCTTTGGAAGCATCTCAGTGGTGCACGGGACACGGGCAGGCCAGAAAATAGGAAACTACAAGCTCGTAGTTGTTGACCCGCGTTTCAGCGAGACAGCCGCCAAGGCTGACCTCTGGCTCCCAATAAGGCCTGGAACAGACCTAGCCTTCCTACTGGCACTAATCAACGTCGTAATTTCTGAGGGGCTCTACGACGCAGACTTCCTGAGAAAGTTTACAAACGCACCGATGCTTGTAGCAGAAGACGGCACGCCTTTAACTGCGGGAACTGACGCTGCTGGAAAGATCAAGTACCTTGTCTGGGACCTTGCACAGAACAAGGCAGTCAAGCACGAAGAAGCTATACTGCCCGCACTCGAGGGCGAGTTTACGGTTGGAGACAAGAAGGCAAAGCCCGTCTTCCAGATCCTCAAGGAAAAAGTAGCAGATTATACTCCAGAATGGGCAGAGAAAATAACCGGCATACCCGCCGCTACAATTAGGCAAGTCGGAATAGAGTTCGGAAAGACTAGGCCAGCCGCAGTAGACACTGGGTGGCACGACCCCAAGTATAAGAACAGCGTTATGACGTGGAGGGCAGCAGCTATCCTCAATGCCCTTGTTGGTGGCCTAATTAAGGACGGAATAATAATTACAGGTGTTGGTAGCACAGCTACACCAACTCCAGACGTCAGCGAGGAAAGCGTAATGAGAATATGGGGGACAAAGCAGGGCGTAGCCATGGCCTCTAAGGGCTTTACTTTCCAGGGCTTCCTAGACGCCATCGAGAAGGGAGACCCCTACAAGATCTCGACTGTTTTCCTGTTTACTACAAACCTAGCTATGACAGGCCCCGACTCTACAAGGTGGAGGAATGCCTTCAAGAAACTGGAGAAGGTTATTGCTGTAGACATTTATCCGAACGATACTGTTCTATACGCCGACATAGTATTGCCCGAGCATAGTTTCCTTGAAAGGGATGATCCCCTTTATGGAATGGCTTATGCGCCCGTGCTAGGCTTCCATACACGTGTGGCCGCCGTGCAACCACTCTACGACACACGACACGTTATAGACATCGTCGTAGGCATAGTGAAACGTCTAGGCGAGGACTACTATAACAAGTTCTGGGTAAACTTCGCAAAAGCACTAGGAGCCGCTGACCCACAGGCAATGGGAGCAAAGCTCAAAGATGCATACGAAAAAGAAGGGGTAAAAGGCATACGCAAGGTACAAGCCTCGGCGAGGAACCTCGACGTAGCTAAGCTCGAGAGCGAGGGACTCATCGTTGTCAAGGACGCTGTGACGCTCCGCAAGGAAATGATACAGAAGACGCTAAACGGCCAGCTGTTAACCCCGTCTGGACGGATCGAGATATTTAGCTTCGCATTGAACAACATAAAGGCAAAGAAGGGCTACCAGCCGTACTGGGATCCCATAGTTGCATGGGCAGAGCCAGAGGTATACGGCAAGGCCGACGGGAAGACAACTTTCTATGTGGTGTATGGGCGTGTCCCCACCATGACGCACACGTCTACTGCCGACGAGCCGTTCCTGTCAGTGCTGACCCCCGAGTTTAAGAGGATGGCATGGATAAACAGGAGCGTTGCTGAGAGCCTGGGCATAAAGAAGGGCGACAAGATAAAGCTGATAAGTGTTGAGACGGGAGCCAGCGTGGAGGCTGTCGCCTTCCCGACAGACCTTGTCAGAGAAGACACTATCTGGGTCTCAAGCGACTTTGGCCACAAGAGCGAGGCACTGCACTTTACCAAGTTCGGTGTACCATACCATACTTTGACAGGTGTAAAGGCTGACCCCGTGGCGGGTGGAATCATGTCACAGGAAGTTGTTGTTCGTGTTGAGAAGGCATGAGGGGTGAATGGGTATGGCTAGGTATGGAATGGTAATAGACCTGAACAAATGTGTCGGGTGTGGAGCCTGCGTGATGGCATGCATAGCCGAGAACCGCAGGGAGCAAGCATTCAAAGCTATCGCGGAAGGTCTGCCGGCTCTTGAGAACTTCAAGAAGAGAACCTACGTTAACACCTATATTGTGGGAACATACCCCAACGTAGCCGTCTACTATACCCACATGATTTGCCAGCACTGCGAGAACCCGCCTTGTGTCTCTGTATGTCCGACAGGTGCAAGCTTCAAGACAAAGGACGGCATTGTTCTAGTAGACAAGACAAAATGCATTGGATGCGAGTACTGCGTCCAAGCGTGCCCGTACGGTGCCAGGTTCTGGGACCCATACTTGAGGTCGATTGACAAGTGCACGTTCTGCGAGCACAGACTGGAGAAGGGTATGGATCCTGCATGTGTGACTACGTGCCCGACAGGTGCAAGGCTGTTTGGAGACCTCGACGACCCCAACAGTGCCATATCCAAGCTGGTCAACTCTGGCGCAACTACTGTATTCAAGAAGGAGGAGGGGACAAAGCCGAAGGTGTTTTATATTCTTCCCATGAGGAAGAGGTGAGGATGAATGATAGAGCCGCAACACGCTTGGGATATTAAAATAGTGCTAGACTTGACGTTTGGAGGAATGGGTGTAGCAACCTTCATCATAGCTTTCCTCTACTACCTAAAGGGAGAGAAGGAATTCAACATCAAGGCGGCCCTCGCGGGCATGGTATCCCTGCTACTTGGTCTACTCGTACTGATAACACACCTCGGCAAGCCCGAGGCCGCGTTCTACACCATGCTTACACCGAACCTTGGCTCAGTTATGACGTGGGGCGTATTCTTCAACGTTTTTGCACTGCTTTTCGGGGGGCTCTTCGCTCTACCCGGACTCATAAAGCTACCCTACGCCGCTAACGAGAAGATTATGAAGATCCTGGGAACACTGGGCTCTATATTCTCGTTCCTCGTCATGACCTATACTGGTACACTGCTTGCCCGTAGCTCTATCCACTTGTGGAGGAGCCCAGCTACACCACTGCTTTTCCTCCTCGTAGCCCTCTCCAGCGGAGTAGGCCTCTATGCACTGGTAGCCTATATTCTTAAAAAGGATGTACCGGGCGAGCTCGTCAACTTCTCGATGATCACAACCCTCTTGGCATTCGTAACTATGACGCTCTACTTCGCACTGGCAAACATCTCGACTGAGGCTTTCATGTTCTCTGTTGAGCTAATGTTGACCGAGTACATGTGGGCAACACTCCTGCTGTACCTGCTGGGCTTCATTGGACCATTCGCTGTGTACTTCTACAACAAGAAGAAGCCTTCAAAGACAAACCTCCTCATACTTGCAGTCCTACTCATCCTGCAAAGCTTCCTAGCACGGTATCTCCTTGTATACGCCGGCGCAATGGAGCTACCCTGGTGAAAATAAATTAAATATTTTTTCTTTTTCCTTTCTATTTGGAGAGGTAGTCAAAATTGTTAAGTCCAAAGATTTTTGAGGAGAGAGCACTACTGTACAAGGTTCTGAGCCTAGCCCTCTATACTCCGAGCGACATCGAATCCCAGAACGAGCTAAAAACACTGTTGCCAGCCGTCAGACAAGTCTCTTTAGTCAAGATGAATCCCGAGACAATAGACAAATTTGTAGATGCATGGATAACTGCCTGGGAAAACTCACAGGGAGACCTGAAAGGAGAGTATACTCGGCTCTTCGTGAACGACTATCCAGAGCTCAAGTGTCCCCCCTTCGAGACATACTGGGCGACTGGTGAGAGAACGATCTACGGCCACAACTATGACTCGCTTCTAAGGATTTACCGCGAAGCCTGCCTAGACAGGGCCCCGGACGTCGGCTTGCCCCTGGAGCATGTAGCCCTAGAGCTCGAACTAATGTACTACCTCGTCGCGTCTAGTACCCGGCAACCAGAGTATCTGTGCCTCCAAGAGAAGCTTTTCCGGGAACACATTGAAAAGTGGGCCGATGGATATTCGAGGTGTCTCGAGGAAAACGCTAAGCTAGAAAACTATAGAGGTACGGCTAGGCTACTACGGGAATTTGTAGCCTCGGAACGGGCCTTTTTTGAGGAGTCCAAGTTTTGCTAGTAGAACAATTGATTTTTTATTTTTTGTAGCGTGTGAAGGCTCTGAGAGAGCTTTAAACTAAAATTGTACTTGGCATAAGGGCCACGCATGGTGCATGATAGATTCATAGACTTGTTTCAGTATGCCGAGCGCGCTCTGAATTTTTCATGCTCTATAGTAATGAAGTAGACAAGTTTAAAAATCGGTTTCTCACTTGGACCCAGAATTCCTATGTCAGATGCTAGCGAAGTGCTATACAGGGCTATTGTCGACGGCGATGATAGGCTTGCTTCTGATGCTACCCAAAAGCTATTGGAAGAGGGGCTGTCTCCCAGAGAAATAATCTCGAACATACTTGTTCCAGCGATGAGGCGCGTGGGGGAGCTCTACGAGAAGGGCGAATACTTTATCCCCGAGTTGGTCGCGTCGGCTGAGGCTTTCAGGGCTAGCATGGATGTTCTAAGGCCACACATCAAGGGGTCATCTGATGTTCCGGTTACGGGTGTAGCTGTGTTTGGCACTGTGAGGGGAGACATACACGAGCTTGGCAAGAATCTGGCAGCGGCTGTCTTCGAGGCTGAGGGCTTCCAGGTTATAGATCTTGGCGTTGATGTGCCTCCGGAGAGGTTCGCAGAGGCCGCCGAGAAGTATAACGCGGACGTTGTCGGGATGAGTGCGCTCATGACTACAACGATGCTTGAGCAGAGAAACGTTATAGAAGAGCTTAAGAAGAGGGGTATTAGAGAAAAGGTCATTGTAATAGCTGGGGGTGCGCCTGTAACTGAGGAATGGGTAAGAGAGATAGGAGCAGATGTCTGGGGTAGGGACGCGTTCGAGTCTGTCAGGATAGTAAAAGAGATGCTTGCAAAGAGGAGGGGTGGAGCTAGATGAAGCCAAACCTATCCCTGCTTAGCAGGGATGAGGCAGAAGAACTACATGCCGAGGCACTCAGGGTTCTGGGCACCGTTGGAGTGTTCTTCGAAGATAAAAGCGTAGAAGAGATAGTTGTCAAGGCTGGTGGTGTCAGGAAGGATGGAAGGGTTGTTTTGCCTGAGAGCCTTGTCGAGGATTCGCTGAAGACGGTGCCAAGGAGAATAAGGCTTTATGACCGAGAAGGAAACCTTGTAGGAGTCCTTGGAGAGGGGGCGAGGATCTTTGACCCAGGGTCTGCGGCGATCCGTATCCTTGACTACGGATCGTCGGAGCCTAGAAACCCTACCCTTATAGACCTAAAGAATCTTGTAACCCTTGTCGATGCATCGCCCGGCTTGAGGGCTCAGAGCACTGCCCTTGTGCCTTCAGACGTACCAGTAGAAGTGAGAGATGCTGTTAGGCTGTACGTTGTCCTAAAGTATTCCACGAAGCCAGTGGTTACTGGCGCATTTACGGTGGAAAACCTCCCGCTAATGGTAGATATGCTTGCAAGCATAAGGGAAGACTACGCAGAAAAGCCCTTCGCAATATTTGACATATGCCCCACACCTCCCCTGTCCTGGAGCACCGTGACGTCGAGGAACCTTGTAGACCTTGCTAGGCTAAACGTTCCAGCCGAGCTCATATCGATGCCGGGTCTAGGCGCAACATCACCTGTGACAATATATGGCGCATTGGTACAGCACCACGCAGAGAACCTGAGCGGGATAGTTATATCCCAGGCAGTCCGACCAGGAGCGCCGATAATATACGGTGGTAGCCCCACGATGATTCACCCATACTATGGGACAGCATCTATAACTTCTCCGGAAGCTGTCCTCATAAGTCTCGGATATAGAGACGTTGCGAGGCTCCTTGACCTACCTACACATACATACATGGCTTTGAGCGACTCTAAGCTGGTAGACTACCAAGCGGGGGCAGAGACGACATACACTGCTGTGGTCGCGGCGATGGCGGGCTTCGACATAGTGTCAGGAGCCGGGATGCTTGAGTATGAAAGCGTGCAGTCTCTAGAAAAACTTGTCCTGGACAGTGAAGCAATATTAGTTGCAGATAGACTCGCGAGGGGCTTCGAAAAAGACAATATGGCCTTGCAGGTCTTAGGAGAAGGCGTGCTAGATAAGAGGGGAAACTTCTTGGCGCTCAAGCATACGAGGCAGAACTACAGGAAGGAGATATACATTCCAAGTATATGGGATCTAGGGCCCAGAACAAAAACTAAGGGAGTAAGCCTACTTGAGAAGGCACATGCAAAAGTCCAAGAAATCCTCGCAAAGCATACCCCCAAGGGGCTAGAAGGAGACCAGCTCGAAAGGCTCGACAATGTTCTAGCAAGGCTCTACGAGCTTCACAATTTAAAGCCTGTGAAATCGATCATATAGGGAACTGTACTCTTTTTGTTGAACCTATGGTAGCTCTATTAGCGTTTTGTTTGCTCTTCATATCCAAAATTATGGAGTGAGCCTTGCTGTTTAAAATCTCCCTTCCTATCAATACTTCTCCCGTGAGAAGCTCGGGCTCTGTGGGAATGTAAACTTTAATATCTCCGCGACTTGTCAGACTTCCTACTTGATAAAGGAAGGCTTCAGCCGTATAAACCTCAAACTCTGATAAGCCGTAGATGGGTTTTCCAGGAAAACTTTTGTTGGTGGCTTAGACCCTCAAACATCTTTACTATTTCCATGTTTGGATAAATGCCACCATCAAAGCCATATCAACTATTGCTGGTTCACTCGCCCGCTTTCTACCGACCTTTATAATGAGATGTACGATAGGTATATTTGGAATCTTTTCGCCCAACTCTATGTACCTGTCTTCAGCAAAGTAATAGCTTATCCTTACTCTTCTTCAACCTCTTCAACTATCCACTCTCTTTTATTGTTCTGCCTGGGTACCTAGGAGATCTAAGCCTGTAGTGCCCCTCTTTGTATGGCTTCGATATGAGAGCAGGATACTTAGGAGGGTCCCTGTCAGCCTCTACACCTAGGGCCTCGACTAGGATTCTAGTGATGAGCTCGCTGCGGCTTATTTTCATTGACCTGGATATATCGTCTACTCTTTTAAAGACGGCTTCGGGTAAGCTTATCTTCACATTAGCCATACTACTAAGTATTACCATTTACCACTATTTCAAGAATTGCCATAGATGCGCAGACAAGCGTGCTAAGATTTTGAACCAATTTTTTAAAAAGATTTTATCTTTAAACGAAGAAATAATTTAGTTTTACCATGATGATGAACCTTATAATTTTACATTTGTAAAGAAATAAAACATTTATTATTTTATATGGAAGAGAACTGCTATGAAAAAAGTAACCAGCCTCTTGCTGTTTTTACTGATTGCACAGCTACCATTGGTCCTCCTTGCGCATGCAGATTCCCAGTTCGCAACATACCTTATCACAATAGACCGCGAAAACTTTGACCCGAAGTCTCTGCAACTTGTCTGGGGTGAAGTAGTCTATATTGCTGATAGTTTCCCTGTTGCGGTTGTAAGGGTTCCTGTGGGTGCGGCTGGACATATTGCTCATCTTAAAGGCGTTAAGCATGTGAGCCAGGACGGCGTTATGAGTTTAATGGGGAAGCCTAGCTCTCAGCCGCCCCAGTCTATACCGTGGGGAGTACAGAGAATTGGTGCGCCGAATGTTTGGGGTACTACGTCTGGCTGGGTTGACGTCAATGGGGATGGGAACTCTGAAATAGAGGTGGCGATATTTGATACAGGTATCGACACGGATCATCCTGACCTCGTTGGAAACATAAAGTGGGGCGTCTCGGTGCTCAATGGCCGTATCTCAACGAAATACACCGACCTAAATGGCCACGGGACTCATGTAAGTGGAACAATTGCGGCACTAAATAACAACATTGGAGTAGTCGGTGTAGCTTCCAAAGTCGAAATCTACATGCTTAGAGTCCTTGGGGCATCTGGCTCCGGTAGCTGGAGCGACCTAGTAATAGCAATCGACCTCGCAATAAAGGGTCCAGACGGGGTCATAGACAAGGATAGTGACGGCAAGATAGTTGGAGACCCCGATGACGACGCTCCTGAAGTTTTCTCGATGAGCCTTGGAGGCTCAAGCGCTCCTGAAGAGCTCCACACAGCTATCCAGACCGCATACAACTGGGGAATCACCATCGTCGCTGCGGCCGGGAATGATGGTGCATCGTCTCCCAGCTATCCAGCGGCATATCCAGAAGTCATAGCTGTGGGCGCAATTGACTCTAGCAATAATGTTCCAAGCTGGAGCAACAGAAAGCCGGAAGTAGCGGCGCCTGGTGTAAATATTCTAAGCACATACCCGGACAATACATATGCTACTCTCAGCGGGACATCTATGGCAACGCCACACGTCAGCGCAACAGTAGCCCTTATACAGGCAGCGAGGCTTGCAAAAGGGTTGCCGCCTTTACCGCCTGGAACCTTCAACGACTCTTCGACGAGTACCGTTAGGGGCTTGCTACATGTTACTGCCGAGGATCTCGGCTCTGCCGGCTACGACGACCTCTACGGGTATGGAGTCGTTAGAGTCGACAAGGCACTGGAAAAGGTCTAAAAATTTTTTCTAGTATTCGTCTCCAAGTATATTTTTTAGGCTCTTTTTTAGTAGGACATGGGCACCATAGTTCTCATCTATCCTAACATAGTGGCAGGCAATGTAACCCTTTCCGAGGTAGAAGCTTAGTGCTCTTCTTAGCGACATACGCCATGAAAGAGCAAGCCTGGGATTTTTAGCCTTCACGTTATTGATGTCTGAGGGTATCTTGAGCAAGACTTTTGGTGCATAGACCCTTACTAGGCGGGGCCTGCCTCTGTAGACTTCGAGGGAGACCTGTGAGTCTTCTAGGGCTGGAGCTACAATTTTGCCGCTAGACCTGTTCTCTACACGCTTGCTCTTTATGAACCACTCAGCTATGACCCTATCCGTGGGCAAGCCATAGTTAAGCTCGTCGAAAAGCTCGCCATAATAGTTCTGGTAAAAAACCCTCGCGATTGCTCCGAGCTTTGTAAAGTTGAAGTAAGAGTTTCTGGCCTGCAAGGGGTCAAAGGTCCACTTTATCCTTGACAGGCCCATTTTCAGGGCATATTCTCTCTGCTTCATCTTCAGGAGGAAGCCGACGCCCTGTCCCTCATACTCTTTCGCTACGCCCGTGTGGTGGCTGTAAAGGTAGAGGCCATACTTGTCCCTCGCGAGGAAGCCAAACGAGTAGCCTATAAGCCTGTCCCCGTCGAATGCTCCAAGAACGATACCGCTGTTCCTAGATATGGCGATGAGTATCCTTGTAGGTATAACCTCGATGTCAGGCATGCCCCAAGCGGAACGCTGGACTTCTATTGCCTGCCTAAACTCTTGGGGGCTTTTCAGCGGCCTTACTTCTATGGACATAGCGGGCCACATCTATCTAAACTATGTGACCTATATCCTTTACGAGCTAACTGAAAAATTTTCACGCTTAAGATGCAACAGTCCATTTGTGATAAAATTATATTAGTATCCCAAACGTCTAAACATATAAGTGTATTGAGCTATGAGGAACATTATCCCAGCGTTGCAAGTTCATTCTCATGGTGCTTCACTAATCAGATTCAAAGTAGACTTTACTAACTATGGGGGACAAGAGAAGGAGAAATGGAGAGAGTTTATAACTTTGACCCCCGATGAAAGAGTAGTTCACGTATACGAAAAAGTTTTGGCATACATTGAAAAAGGTGAAGGCGATAACCTGGAGAGCGGTAAAAAGCTTGTCCTGGGAGACCTGTTGTTGACAAATAAGAGGATCATACACCTGTCTTATATGCTGGGCCGCCTCCCAGTGGTTTTGTCGAAGACCACTAGCCCCACTTTGAAGAGAGTTATGCCCCTTCTCTTTGCTCTATTGCCTCTAATTTTATTCCAAGTCTTTTTACCTGCCCTCTACTATTTTTCCTCTTACAACGCTACGAACACGATCTTTCTTTTTCTGTACGCCTTGCCTATGACTATGATGGTCGCTGCCCTCTTTCTCAGCTTTCTAAATGACTATGATGAAGCATCCATCGATATACCCCTAGAAGACATTACCATAATCGATGGAGCCGTTCCAAGTTCCCTAGTTTTAAAGCCGAGAAACGACGATACAGTTGTCCTAGAGTTTAAAGATGAAGCCGCGAAAAACAGCTTCAAGGAAAACCTATACAGCCTGGTCAAGCAATATACGGTGTACCGGTCATACGCGAGAGAATTCATCCTAAACCCCGACGAGACAATAACCGTGAAGTGTCCAAATTGCGGTGCTCAAACCCTCCTAGACAAAAGGCAAAGGGAAATAATATGCAACAACTGTGGCAAACAATACCTGATACCAGACAAAATCCTAATGCTCATAAAAGAGGAAAGCCAATCCCAGAAACCCTAGAGCGCTCATGCCCTATTATAAAGACCTACCTAGAACACATTTATGAACCTTTATGGGTTTCTCAAAAGCACACGAAACTAGCTTAAGCTATGCGCGCAGACAATATACATGTAAACGGTTTACCACAATAAGAGAAGGTGTGTATTTTTATTACCTTTTATTACTTTCTAAAAAAAGTTAACATGCGTGGTTTCCACAGCGCTAGCATAACACCGATGGGAAGAAGCTTCCTGGTCCATGCTTGGCATATTGAGTAAAAAGCTGGATAGAAGGCAAATAATAGGGGTGGTACAGGGGTGTTAGTTACTCACAGGGATGTTCGCTACATGATGATGTACCTGTATGTCTCTAAGATTTCAAGGAAGAAGCGTTAAAGATTTTGATAGGAACATTTTTGCATTAGTGGGCATGGTGACGTGTTTGGGGCGAAAAGTTACCTCTATGACACCCTTGTAACTAGGAACAGCTACACAGCTATAGCTGAGGGATACACTTCGTGGAGAAACAAGCCGTGGCCGATAGCCCTGATAAGTCGTCCCGGCATTATCCTCGATCTCGGCTCGGGCGCCTGCATTAATGGTGTTGAAGCCGCTAAAAAGACACAGTCCTACGTCGTGTGCCTAGACTACTCGCCGTCCATGATAAGGCTGGCTAAGAAAATAGCGGAGAGAAAAAATGTTCCAGCAGATCAAATCGTAGCCGACATGTCTTTTTTACCCTTTCGAGAAAAATCATTCAGCACCATCCTTGCGATCGCATCTCTTCACCATATACCCCCGATCCTCACGGGTTTTCTGGCGCGCCAGCTAAACGCTGTGTTAAAGCGCGGGGGCCTCTTAATAGCTACAGTGTGGTCGTGGAGGCAGACACAATTTGTTCTACAGACCTTGATAAATATGATAAGAACATGTCTTGGTCAAACTGGATACCCGCGTAGATACTCTGTTAAGTGGAAGACGAGAAAAAGCACATATACAAGGATATACTACCTATACACATTAGAAGAGCTGGTTCACCTCTTACAAGAAGCAGGGCTCAAGATCATTTCGAAGGGTTACTATTCACCTTTTAAACGCAGGAGCCAAAACATCTACGTGATAGCTACGAAACCTCAATATGGCTTTTGATTTTTCAGCGCGCTAAGTTATACGTTTATTGCTAGCTGTCTTGCTTTTAGGTATGTCTCTATTATTTTGACTGTTCGCATCTGTGCGTCGCCTATTCCCTGTATTTCCAGGTGACTTATCCTGGCTTTCGAGAGGATCGCCTGGACGTGGGTGATGTGAGTGTTTATTGCCTTGTATACTTCTTCTAGTCTGCCAGTGATGAGAGTGCCTGTTTCCGGGTCCAAAAGGGTCGCCGTGGTGCCTGTTGCCGGTAGCTGTGTTTCCCACATATGGGCTACGAGGTATATGGCTGTGGGCGTCATTAGCGTGTTTTTCAGCTTTGCCAGCATGGAGAATTCCTCTGGGTCGTGCGCGTAGTCGGTAATTACTGTGAGCGTGGTATTTTTCTTTGCATAAGCTTTGACGGTGCTCAGGACGGCGCTTAGCGGTGTGTTCCCGCCTGTCTGCGAGCTGTTACATATTATTTGTTCGAGTAGATGTATCGCTTGTCTCCCCTTGAGTCCCGTGTAGAGCCTGGGTTTATGTGCGAGGGCTACGAGGCTCACCTTGTCTGAGAGTCTGTGTGATAATTCGAGGATTAGTGAGGATATGTAGAATAGGGAGGCTATCTTCTCGTATATGAGCATCGAGTCTGTGAGGTCTGCGACGAGGATTAAGTTCTTCATTTGTTCGACGTGGAACACTTTGGTGTATGGCTTGTATTCTCCAGTATTTGGATTTATGGATCTAGCTGTGAGGGTCCAGTCCACGTACCTGACGTCGTCTGTGTCCTGGTATTCCCTACGATCCGCGTATTCGATCCCGATTCCGAGGAATCTGGACTTGCTTACCCCCAGTTCCATGGATGTGGCTTTTGCTTGTCCAAGCAAGGCGTATGTCCTAGCGATAGTGCAGAGCCTATCTCGAGATGACAAATTCCCCAACCCTTACTATTTCGCTATATGGAATGTCTACGTATTCTGTTCCTGCTTCCTCGGTCTCTATATAGTTCTGCATGGCTCCAAGTATTTTCTCCTTCTCCTTCATTCCTTCTAGGAGCTGTTCAATCTCGTTGGTCAATGAGAGGTCTACCTTGCTGTACTTGTATGGGTCTCTAAATTCTACGAGTTTTTCGTAGGCTTCCTTTAGGCCCATCCTCTTAACATGGGCAGTAAAAGCTATCCAGTTGACAACTTTTTTCCTGCTCCTCACCCGGTAGACCCTAAAGCCGAGCATTCCTGGACTCACAACGATTTCCTCTGCTACACCCAAAATGCCACGAGAAGCGCTAATGACAAGTTTGCCGAGTACATGCTGAGGCCTGTAGGTTTGACTGTTGGGGTTTACTGGGAGCCCGCGGAAAATTGCCTCTCGGGGGGTAGAGAGGAGAACAATTTTGATGTGAACTCTTGTATCGTCAATGAAAAGTTGCTTTGAGTCGATGAGTACCACTTCAGACAAGGGGACGTAGCCTTTTATCCATTTGACCTCCTTCTCGGTAACCTGCCAAGGTATTTCTATGTTTTCTTTCCTTGCTAGAGCCACAAGGGTTTCGAGGGGCTCATTGCCTTCCAAAGAGACACGGCTAGAGAGGATAGACTTAAGCTTTTCAACGTTTATAGCTGGCTCGTTTATCTTGAACAGGGTGTAGGCAACTAGCTTGGCATTGGATTCTTCGATAGTTATGTCTTCGACATAGCCGTATAGAAGGCCCTCCGAGTCAATTATCGTTGCATTTTTCAGCTCGTCTATGCTGTAAAACTTCTTTTCCACGAGAACCCCGAAATGATTCTTAAATAACCTATATAAATGTCACGATTGTTATTGTAATATACTTAATGAAGTGGCCACCATGAGGCTTGATGCCGATTCAATAAGGCAATGCTCCCTAGATATCTTGAGACAGCTGAACAGGGCTGTAGTCGGCTACCCAGATGAAAAAAGGATAGTGCTTGCAACCCTACTAGCAAATGGACATGTCTTGCTGGAGGGTGTTCCAGGCATCGCAAAGACAACCCTGGTTAAGGCGCTTGGGAAGACCCTTGGCTTGTCAGATAAAGACAAATTCACGATTAATGGTGTCCCCTTTGTGGGCTTCTCACGTATACAGTTCACGCCAGACCTCATGCCTGCCGATATAACTGGGTCCCAGATATTCAACGTTGCAAGCAGAGAGTTTGAGACAAGGTTTGGACCAATTTTTGCATACATAGTTCTAGCAGACGAGATCAACAGGGCCGTACCGAGAACACAGTCGGCGCTCTTACAGGCAATGCAGGAGAGAGAAGTCACGATCGGGGGCAAAACCTACAGGCTTGAAGACAGAGAAGCCGGCAAATTCTTCTTTGTACTTGCCACGCAGAACCCGGTCGAGCAAGAGGGCACGTATCCCCTTCCCGAGGCCCAGCTTGACAGGTTCATGGTAAGGGTGTTTATGGGTTATCCTTCTAGCCTAGAAGAGGAGAGGAAGATAAGCGAGCTACATCTTTACAGGCTGACTGAGCCACTGGAAGACCTAGAAAAAGTGGTTGAGCCTGCATGGATAATAGCGGCCCAAGAATACATTGCAAGGAACGTGAAGGTCGACAGCTCAACCCTAAACTATGCTGTGTCCCTGGTGAGGGCGACTAGGCCTGAGACCTTCGACTCTATCTCTAGGTACTTCGAGCTTGGAGCTAGCCCTAGGGCTACGATAGCCTTGCTTAGGCTCTCAAAAGTGCTTGCCACGTTAAGGGGCTCGGAGACTGTAACAGTAGAGGATATAGACCAAGCCTCTTACTACGTTCTCAACCACAGGGTTATACCAAACCTAGAGACTGTAATCGAGAGGGGCGGAGGATTTAAGGCTCGCTTATCTGTGATAAGTGAAGGCCTGGAACTCGCGAGAAAGGTGGCTAGGGGAGGCAAGTAATGGCTATAGTAGAGTTCAGCGGCGTAACCAAAAGGTTCAGGAACACGGTGGCCTTAAGAGAGGCGTCCTTCACGATTCCCGAAAGGAGCATTACTGCATTCTTGGGACCGAATGGCGCTGGTAAAACCACTTCGATGAAGCTTATCATGGGTTTTCTTAGGCCAACAAAGGGTAATTTAACTGTTTTCGGAGAAGACCCGTTTAGAAGAGAAGAAGTAAGAAAGCGAATAGGGTTTATGCCTGAGAAACCTGTCTACCCGATGGATCTGCCTGTTGAAGATTTTTTAGAGCACCTGGCAAGACTCAGGAAGGTAGGTAAGACCGACCTCAACCGCTTAGTTAGGCTCGTGGGACTCGAAAAGGTGCTTGACACAAAGATTGGCGAATTGTCAAGGGGATATATACAGCGGGTAGGCATAGCTCAGAGCCTCCTGGGAGACCCCGAGCTCCTGGTTCTAGACGAGCCAACTGCAAACCTTGACCCTGCGTCGAGGCGAGAGATTCTTGAGCTTTTAAAGCTTCTCCATAAGGAGCTGAGGGTTTCTATGATAATTTCTTCTCACATAATCCCAGAGCTCCAGGAGGTCTCAAGCTATTGTGTCTTCATCGACAAGGGTATGGTACTCGACTATGGATATTTGGGGGACCTATGGAAAAAATACATGACGGAAGCCGTCTTTACAATTGAAACACGAGACATCAATACTCTGGCCAGAATTCTTATAGAAAAGCCCTACATAAAGCTTGTCAAGAAGGTAGACAAAAGCTTGTTAGAGGTGGCGGTTGAGCCGGAATACTATAAGTCATTTGAGGGGCTCCTTTCCGAACTAGGCCAGATTGTAACCGGTTTTAGTTTTAAAACCGCCAGTCTGGGTGACCTGTATGGTAAGATCGTTGGGAGTAGATCTTAGGAAAATTTACGAACACGCCTCCTTCACGGCGAATAGATATCTGTCATCCTACGTTGTTGCAATAATCGTGTCCAACTTACTGCTGGCAGTCTTCCTCATAATTTTTGGCGCCGGGCAAACATTTTCACTGTGGCTTTACGGGCCACTCTTCATCGCAATCATTATTTATAAGATCTTCTCGAGTATCCAGGCTTCCCGCGCAGCGAGGGAAATCTCGTCAGGCGAGGCAGAGCTCTACCTGGCCCATACACTTAAGAGGACAAAATACCTTGCCAGCACGTTTCTCGTGGTAGTCTTCTTGCCGGCGCTTGTTCTTCTTTCCACATTCCTCATGATAGTAATCACCGTCGCCCCAAAAGCTTTGTCGAGCTCTACGTTATACCTTCAGCTTATCTACATCTTGGCAGAATTATCCGTCCATGGGACATTCGTTCTATTTCTAGCTATATCTGGGCGAGAAGGGCTAGCCTCCTTCCTTGGAACAATGCTTGCCTTCTTTGTTCCTCTTTTTCTCAGCATCCTGGTATCCATCATTTACTACGGTAATCTCCCACCCCAATACTACCAAGCGATGTACACAGTTACTTGGATTTTTTCATTTCTCTCTCCATACACTTACAACTATTATTACCTGATGTATACACAGTCAACGATACCTATGCCTGGACAAAACCCCCTGCCAAGTCCATGGGAAATACTCGCCTCTTCTATATTCTCTCTCATGTTCTTAGGGGGGTTGATCTTCTTGAGATTCAAAAGGAAAGATCTATAGAGGGGTGGCTAGAATGATTAAAGTTCTGCTTGTTTCTTTGGTTATTTCCTCTATAGTTGTCCTAGCTATCCTTGGATGGGCAATGCTACATGAAACCTCTGTTTATCAAAGCTTTTACACTTTGTCCTTATCTGTGGCTACTAGAAAAGCAGCTGTCTCTATTGTTGGCGACAAGGTCTGTTACCTCTATATG